>DYOJ01000631.1 GCA_020720705.1 Acetofilamentum sp. | reverse complement strand
CGAATGACTACTTAATGACTATTTTTGACTACTATATGACATAACTTTCGATTGGGAAAAAGAGTATAATTGACATAAAATCAAGTATTTATACGTTTTCTTACAGACTCTGATTACAAAGTCTGATTAAAACAAAATAATTCGTGAATTAGTGGTTTGTTTTCGACTTCTCCGAGTTGTCTATTATAAGTATTTGTGGTAGAGTATTTTGGAAATAGCACAAAATTAGGAATAGGACTCTTTATCCGAGAACTTTTTTGTTCGGAATTGATGTTCTTAAAAACATAAATTATGCAATTTAGTTTACTTTATATACTTTTACGGTTTAAATTCAGATTCATAACGGTATAGAATATAATAAGAACAATCATGAACGCACAAATAGTTAAATCACAGCAATTTAAATCACAAACAGATACTTTAATTATCGGGGCTGAAAATTTCCCGAAGGAGATTCTACTTTCAGAGCAGGAACAAAAATATCTAACCGAACAGCTTAAGAAAAAAGTTGATACCATCATTTTCAACCGCTACACGCATAAAATTATTGTATCCGATTTACAATATTCCAAAATAAAAAACACTGCCGAAGCCGCGCGTATTGCCGGAGCATCTGCAGTTAAATTATTATCAGATAACAATAACGAACTCCAAATTGTAGATAGTAAGGATGCAAAATCCTCACTTTTTGCTGCTGAAGGTGCTGTTTTGGCAAGTTATAAATTTTTAGAATATTACAAAAATCCGGACAAAAAAGCCTCTAAACTTAAAACGATTTCAATCGTTTCAAAAACAATTTCGGATGCCGAGATTCAAGAACAAAACAACTTGAATGAAGCCGTATTTTTTGCCAGAGATATTGCCCAAAGTCCGTATGCGAAACTAAACGCCGTAAAATTCGGGAAATTAATTTCGGAAACAGGTAAATCTGCCGGATTTAAGGTTGAAAATCTCACTAAAAAACAAATCGAAGCCTTACAAATGGGTGGTTTGTTGGGAGTTAATCAGGGCAGCGACACGCCGCCTGTTTTTTCAATTATGACTTGGAAGCCTGAAAATGCCGTAAATAAAAAGCCTCTTATTTTTATCGGGAAAGGTGTAATGTTCGATACCGGAGGTGTTTACACAAAGGCATATCCGCACATGAACGACATGAAATTAGACAAAAGCGGTGCGGCTGCTGTATCCGGTCTGATGCTCGCGCTGGCTAAAAATAAAATTCCCGTTCATGCTGTTGCATTGGTTGCCGCTACAGACAACGCCGTTGATGCTAAATCGTATGTTCCGGGCGATGTGTTGCGCATGCACAACGGGATGTTCGTTGAGGTATTACATACCGATGCCGAAGGACGTCTAACCCTCGCAGATGCCCTCAGTTACGCAGACAAATATAAACCCGAATTGGTTTTCGACATTGCGACACTCACAGGTGCAGCCGCAGCAGCAATCGGAACGGAAGGTTGTGTGGTTATGGGAACTGCCGACGATAAACACTTTACAATCCTCGAACAATCCGGAAACGAAGTGTACGAACGAACCGTTCGCTTTCCGCAATGGGACGAATACGACAAAATGTTGGAATCGAACATTGCCGACCTCAAAAACATAGGAGGCACAGAAGCCGGTGCAATCACCGCCGGAAAATTCCTGTCGCATTTTACAACAGCCCCTTGGATACACATTGATATTGCCGGACCTGCAATTTTGAAATCTACCGATGCCTACCGAACTGTAGGCGGTAACGGATTCGGCACCAGACTTTTATATAAATTTGTAAAAAATTATATTGAGAAAAAAAGCAAATAAAAGACTAATCAGAAAATTTAGAAAAGCATACATGAGTTCAGTATAAAAAGTCATAAAGTTGAAAACTTGTAAAGTTAAATTACTGA
>DYOJ01000630.1 GCA_020720705.1 Acetofilamentum sp. | reverse complement strand
TCTATATTTTAGAAGTCAATTATGTAATGTTTATTATTCGGTTTAATATAACAAATCAAGGTCTTGCAATTTCTGCCGGAGTTCGTCGTCGGCGGCAAATTTCAGCACACCTTCATGCAAGCCAAAAACACGCAAAACATTGAAAATCGCCACGAATGATACTTTCGGATTTCCGGATTCAATCTCGTAAAGCGTTTTCCGGCTGATAAACGCGCGTTCTGCAACTTGCTCTGAGGTTAGTTTGCGCCGTTTTCGAGCCAATTTCAGATTCTCGCCGACTTGTTCCAACTCCCGTTCGTATTTTGGAAACACAATGCTCTTTTTTGGCATACGAGTAAAATCAAGTATGAGTCCGGTCTAAAAAGGTCGTAAAAGTATATTGAAATTCACAATTCATTGTTTATCAGATAGTTGCATTTTTAAATTGCATTTCATAAAATATTAGTAATCAAGTAGTTGTATTTTAGCTCTTCGTTTTTGATGGCTTTTTAGACCAGACTCTTAGATTGTTCAAGTTTATCGTGCCTAAATTCAAAAAAGGATGAAAATTTATGACAAGACTAAGTGATATTTATGCATTTTTTCTAATTTTACACGCAAAATAAAATAGTTTATCATGGCAAAGCAAAATTATTCGGGTTTAAAAGCAAGACTGATTGCGATGAATTTCGCACAATTTTTTGTGTGGGGCGCATGGTTGATTACCTTCGCAAATTATTGGTTCGGCACCAAAGGCTGGGGTCCGGCGGAGTTTGGTCAAGTTTTTTTAACACTCGGAATTGCATCCCTATTCATGCCCACACTCACAGGTATCATTGCCGACAGGTGGATGAATGCCGAGCGTCTATACGGAATATTACACATTCTGAGTGGCGCCGCAGTATTTACTTTTCCGTTTATTGACGACCCAAATACTTTTTTTTGGGTGATGTTATTAGCCATGAGTTTTTATATGCCCACAATTGCACTCACAAATACAGTCGCTTATAATGCGCTGAAAACTGTTCAGTTAGATGTTGTGAAAAATTTTCCGCCAATCCGCGTTTTTGGCACGGTAGGTTTTATTGCCGCCATGTGGCTGACCAATTTATTAGGCTTTAAAGCAAGTGAAAATCAATTTTTTATGTCTGCCGTCGCATCTGTTCTTCTGGGAATTTACTCGTTTACCTTACCCAAATGTCCGCCGCAACAAAAAGCAGTAGGCAAACAATCGTTTGTTCAACTATTTGGATTAGAAGCATTTAAACTCTTCGGAAGCTACAAAATGGCAATATTCTTTTTATTTTCCATGTTGCTCGGCGCATCTTTGCAACTGACAAACATGTACGGTGATGTTTTTTTAGACGATTTCAAACATATCCCCGAATATGCCGACTCGTTTGTAGTTCGATATTCAACAATAATTATGTCTATTTCCCAAATCTCCGAAACGCTTTTTATTCTTAGTATTCCGTTCTTTCTCAAACGTTTCGGCATAAAAAAAGTTATGCTTTTCAGTATGTTTGCATGGGTTCTCCGTTTTGCCTTGTTCGGTTTCGGTAATCCTGCCGAAGGCTTGTGGATGATAATCCTGTCAGGTATCGTTTACGGTATGGCTTTTGATTTTTTCAACATTTCCGGCTCGTTATTTGTTGAAACACAGACAGATGCAAAAATGCGCGGCAGTGCTCAAGGCTTATTTATGATGATGACCAACGGCTTCGGAACAATTATCGGAGCGTGGACAAGCGGTATTGTGATAGATAAATACTTTTTACTCACGGACGGCACAAAAAACTGGCAAGACATTTGGCTTGCCTTTGCGGGATATGCGCTTATTGTAACAGTTTTATTTGTTTTCTTGTTCAAACACAAACACAACCCGAAGGATGTTGCGAATTTCGCACATTGAG
>DYOJ01000629.1 GCA_020720705.1 Acetofilamentum sp. | reverse complement strand
AAAGGTGCAATAATATATTTGATAGCGGTTTAGTATTATGTCGAATTCAACTCTCAACTTTAATCCATAAACAGTATAGCGATTAAAACTGCTTTTCGGATGGGTTTCAAAACTTAACAATTTATCAATGTATGAGTTTTAAGACGCATATAATCAGATATTTATGAATACAACTTGAGAATAATTCCGTGTTTGTAGTTTTTCGTTATAATGTTTTATGAATCAATGTTTTAATGCTGTCTCAAAAGTTTCATGCAGTTACTGATAATTTCTATCAAAAAACGGACAGACTATGCAAAATTGTAAAAAACTTTTGCATATACCATGATTGTTTGTAATTTCGGGAGTTCAAAAAAATGAAATGATATGAATTACGACGATTCAAAAACCAAAATTATAGCAACTATCGGTCCGGCTTGTTCGGATAAAGATATTTTAAGACGAATGTTCGAAGCCGGAGTAGATGTATGTCGGCTTAACTTTTCTCACGGTAATCACGACGACCACGCGAAAGTCATTCAAACTGTTCGCGAGCTTAACCTCGAATTAGGTTTGGATGTAGCGATTCTCGCCGATTTACAAGGTCCGAAGATTCGAACGGGCGAAATGGAAAACGGTTGTATTTTTGTTGAATCCGGAAGTGAGCTGATTTTCACGACAAAACCTTGCATCGGAACCACCAAGCAGGTTTTCATCAATTACGAAGATTTTGCCAAAGATGCAAAACCCGGAGATGCCGTGTTGGTTGATGACGGTAAACTTAAATTTGAAGTGATTGATACAGACCGAGTTGAAACTGTTATAATGAAAGTTGTTTACGGCGGAGAGCTAAAAAGTCGTAAGGGCGTGAACCTTCCCGACACACAAGTTTCGCTACCGAGTTTAACCGAGAAAGACATCGCTGATGCAAGTTTTGCCTTGGAACATGATGTGGATTGGTTGGCGCTTTCATTTGTCCGTGCAGCAAGCGATGTTATTGAATTAAAGCAACTTATAAAACGAAAGAAAAAAAATACTTATGTCATTGCCAAAATAGAAAAACCGCAAGCGATTACTTCAATTGACGAAATCATTAAAGAATCCGATGCGATTATGGTTGCACGGGGCGATTTAGGCGTGGAGTTGGATTTCGATAAAGTCCCTTTGTTGCAAAAAACAATCGTCGAAAAATGTATAAATGCATCACGCCCGGTAATTGTTGCCACGCAAATGATGGAAAGTATGATTGAAAATTTCCGTCCCACACGTGCCGAAGCAACCGATGTTGCCAATGCAGTTATTGACGGTGTGGATACCGTAATGCTTAGCGGCGAGACATCCGTAGGGAAATATCCGATAGGTTCTATTGAAAATATGCACCGAATTATTCAATATACCGAAAAAAATGGGTATCGCTACAACAGGGGGCTGCCGCCAAGTCCGGAAAGTCCTCGTTTTGTACGTGATAATATCTGTTACAGTGCCGCAAACATGGCAGAACGTATTGGTGCAAAAGCTATTGTAACATTTACTGACGGCGGTAATACAGCTCTGACAATTTCCGGATATCGCCCCAAAGCTGATATTTACGCATTTACTATTCATAAACATTTGCTAAGTATTCTGTCCTTACTCTGGGGTGTAAGAGCATTCTTTTTCGACCAAAAAATAGATACTATGGCAGTTGCCATAGATGCAAGTATTGAAGTTTTGATGGAACGCGGATTGTTAAAATCTGGCGATTATGTCATACACGTAGGCAGTATGCCCCGAAGTGTAACCGATAAAACAAACATGCTGAAAGTAACTCAAGTTGCTTGATATTGAGACTATTCTGACAATCTCACACTGTGTTTAGCTAAGTCTTGAAATTCAAAGTATGAGTCCGGTCTAAAAAGCCATCAAAAACGAAGAGAT
>DYOJ01000628.1 GCA_020720705.1 Acetofilamentum sp. | reverse complement strand
ATCGGGCGCAAGTTCTTTAAAGACCGCAAGAAGAAAAAGGAACAAGAGTAGAAGCCTAATTCAAACCCTCAGGGTTTTTCAACAGAAAATCCGTCTGACTGCTGAGAGTGGTCAGACGGATTTCATTTTTTTGTTGAAAAAGATGTATCTTTGTCGCAAACAAAGCAGTATGAAACGTTTGATGCCCTACGGGTCGGCAAATTTTGAAAAAATAGCCACCGGAAATTATTATTACATTGATAAAACAATGTTTATCGAAAAATTGGAACGCGTTGAATTTCCAATATTTCTGCGTCCGCGCCGTTTTGGTAAGTCTCTGTTTACGGAGATGTTACGCTGTTACTATGACCAAAAAATGAAACCGCATTTCGATGATATTTTTGGCAAACTTTACATCGGGCAACATCCCACCGGAAACCAAAATAAGTATTTTTTTTTGCCGCTGGATTTTTCCGGCATGTACGCCTACGCCGAAATGGACGAGCGTGAGCTGAAAGAATCGTTCGACCGACATATTTCGGGTAGTTTGTCCGGTTTTTTGATGAATTATCGAAATTATTTTGAGGGTTTTGAAGACGAAGTTAAAAAAACAAAAGAATCAATCGCCCATGATGCCTCGGCAGGATTAGAAGCTGTTTGCAAATTGGTTGCCGGTATCGGCGGAAAAATCTACATGACCATTGACGAGTACGATTCGCTAACGAACGCTTTGGCAATACGTTACCGATACACCAATGCGGACGATAACATGTATTTGCGCATATTGGGTAAGGGCGGATTTTTCCGAAATTTCTTTGAAATGCTCAAAGCAAACGTCAAAAATACAATACATCAAATCTACATTACCGGCATTTTGCCCATCACGATTTCCGACATGAAAAGCGGGTTTAACATCGCTAAATGGATTCATTTTGACGAAACTTTTTCAAACATGTTGGGAATAACAAAGCCCGAATTTGACAAGTTTGTGGATGATGTTTACATGGATTACCCCGATATCACCCTTGATAAACAAGAAGTTAAAGCCACAATTAAGAATTATTACAACGGATACAAATTTACCAAACACGGTAATGAGGTTTACAACCCGATGATGACGCTCTATTTTCTGGACACCATTATCAACCATAATACTTACCCCGACATTCTTGCCGATTACAACCTGCGCATCAGCTACGACCAAATTGCGTTTTTGTTCGGTCAAAATTTGCAGGGTGCGAATGAAATAATTACTCAAATCACAGATAATAAGACATTTATACTCACAACCCAACTTCAAATTTCTTTCGATATGAAAGATTTTAAAGAAGGGAATTACATTGCCGAAGGCTTGTTTTATGCCGGAATACTGACTTTTTCAGACCAAATCAATACCCTCAAAATCCCCAATCTGATAACTTATGGTTTCGCTTTGGATTATTTCAACAAGCTGCAAAATTTTGATTATAAAAACCAATTTTATACCGAATGGATTGTAGCCTACAAACGTCAAGGCGATGTAAGAGCCTTTATTTCAGGCTTTTTCCGAGATATTATTCAAAAATATCCGGGGCAGTTTTTTGCCAATGTGAATGAAAGTTTTTATCACGGATTGCTGTTTCATGTGCTGTACAACCACACAGAAAAAGACCTTTACGAGGTGTTGCCCGAATACAATTTGCCCGGCGGACGCGCGGATATTTTCCTGAAAACGTATCCGAACCAAGCCATGACCCCCAAAGCCTTTCACGATATTTTTGAACTGAAACGAGTGCCCAAACACGCCACCGATGCCGAACTTGATGCAAAATTTGAGGAAGTCAAAGCACAAGCATTGCGCTGTAAAACAGGTGAATACGCCGATTTCAGAGCCGTAGCAATCTGTTTCAGAGGAAATTTAGACTATCGGATTGAGGTGTTTGAGTAAACGAAC
>DYOJ01000627.1 GCA_020720705.1 Acetofilamentum sp. | reverse complement strand
GGAAAATATCACGACAGCAACGTTTTGGACGAGCTAAATATTTATGCCTCTGCGATTTACCTAATGGACAAGGCTTATGTGGATTTTAAAGCCTTGTATCGAATGCACAACGCCGGTGCATTTTTCGTAACCCGTGCCAAGGATTCGATGCGCTACATCATTGTAGAACAGAACTTTAACATAGACCCTGCAACCGGTTTGCGCTCTGATAAAACTGTTAAATTGACCGTTGCCAAATCCAAAAAACTTTATCCGGATAAACTTCGCCTTGTGGAATTTTACGACTCTGTAAACGCTCAAACACTTGTATTTCTGACAAATAACTTCGAAGTTTCGGCAATGGAAATTGCGTATTTGTATCAAAACCGCTGGCAAATCGAAGTATTTTTTAAATGGATAAAACAAAATCTGACCGTAAAAAAACTTTGGGGACATTCCGAAAATGCGGTAAAAACACACTTATGGGTTGCCGTATGTGCGCATTTGACGGTTGCTTATGTGAAACATTTGACCAAAAGTCAGCTTTCGATATACGAAATTATGCAAATATTAAGCACATCGCTGTTCGATAAAACGCCACTTGGAGAACTCCTGAATACAAACTCAGAGGTTCAAATCAAACAAAATCAAGATGTCAAAGAACTACTTCTATTTTAGTTAAAACTTTTAACAATTTAGTGCATCAGCAGTAGTTATGAATTATGAATTGGACATTGGTCATTGGTCGTTGGTTATTGGTCAATAGTCAATAGTCATTGAACATTGGTCATTCGACATTGATGTGTGTCAGATGCAAAAATAAATAAGTTTTGGGAGTGGGCAAAATATTTGGGTGATAGCGACACAAATGTATATACAGCCTGTCGGATGTATATACATACCCCACAATTAGTTTGCACATTCCCAAAACTTGTATAATGTTTCTAACCGAACATGTCGAGTTAAAACATTATCTACATAATAGTTAATACTTTGTAATATTTTTTATCTCAATATAGTCTTCGTAGAAAAACAGAAAACCGGATTTTTTTCCTTGCTCGTAAGCATGCTTGAAGATGTCGTCTTCCTGCACCGACTGTTCGGTGAGCATCAGTTTGATATTTGAACTCCAACCGTCGTTTTTTACAAAACAGATTACACTTGATTCTCCTTTTGGCTCAATTTTGAAGTTTTCAAATTTATTAAAATCCGTTCTGATTTTGAGTTTTAATTCACGGTCTGTCGGATTTAAAACAGTTACCTTAATGCTATAATCTTTTTTATCCGTATATGATGCAAAATCTTGCTCACTGATACTTGTTTTCACAATATTTACCACCTCAAACGATTCGGCTTCAAAGTGTTCAACATCAACATATTTGCCCATATATTCAGTGTCAGCTTGCGGACCGGCGACAGTCGGCAAATCTTGCACAATTTTCAACTCTCCCGTAACTACCATCGGCACAGAACGTTGATAAACAAGTTCCAATCTTGTTTTTTCGTCTATCGGTAAAGACTTTGTGAGGCGAAAAACCCCGATTTCATAAAATTCGCAACCTTGTGCACACATCGAAACCACATGTTCCGAATAATTTCCGACAATTGTAACTTTCTGCGCTGTCAGCATATTTGCCAATATTATTGCTAAAAATAAGGTATAAAACGATTTCATATTGATTTTTTTTATGATTTTAAAATGTTGATTTGCAGAATTGAGTATTAGAACAAGAAAATATAAACATACAAATTTAGAAAAATTCGGAAGATATTGAAACTCAAAAGATATTTTTTGAAGATTGTCTAATTCCCAAATAACTCACGTACCAAATTCTCAAAATAATTTTCTATCTTTGCAAACAAATTTCTCAAAGTTATAAAAAATGAGCAAAACGTTCAAACGCTATATGGTTACGTCGGCGTTGCCGTATGCCAACG
>DYOJ01000055.1 GCA_020720705.1 Acetofilamentum sp. | reverse complement strand
TAATTAACTGATAATCTATGACTTGTGTCAACTTTAACCCTCAACTTTAAACCGCAAAGTAAATAAACGCCGAGACTGTTTTCTCGGCGTTTTTTATTGAGATATTTTGTAAGGAATAATTTCCGTTGATGTTTCCGGATTTTGGTTTTGCGGATAATACTATCATCGGGGATAGCTTGAGATTTCGATTTACAGTAATTAACTGATAATCTATGACTTGTGTCAATTTAAACTCTCAACTTTAAACCGTAAACAGTATAAAATCAACAGCAATTCTTTTGCTCATAGTAGATTAAAAACGAAGACCGAATGTGAAAAATGCCTGATGTTTCATCATGGTCAGGTCTGCCGCCGGCTCTGCAATACCGCCGATAGGATTCATCGGATAATAATTTGTCGCATCGTACATGTAAATTTTGTCGGTCATTTGTGTGAGACTGTATGCGATGTCAATATATGCGTGCTCCCAACCAAAGCCGATACCTCCCGAATAGACCGGAGTTGCATCCGCCATAAGGTCAGAACCTGCTATCGGGCTGGTGTACAGGGCATAACCTCCACGCAACTTTACCAAACCAAAACTAAATTCGACCCCCGAATTTAAGGTATGTGCAACGGTATAGTTATTGTTGATGTATGTATTATCGTTGTCGAAGCTGAAATTTTCGGCTAAGGCATAAGATTTCATATAAATTGAGCTGTAATCAGCATACTCGTATCCGAAACTGAATGTCATCGGGATAGTATAAAAACTTCCGACTTCGAATTGGTCTAAAACAAAAGCCAAACCCGCATTGGCACGGAACGGAGTGCGTAATCTCCAATCAAATTCGTTCAACTGCCAATCGGTATCGTAAGTATAATCACCTGATTGGTCGGGTGTCGGAAATTCGGATGACATTCTGGTTTCATACAATTCGTGCATACGGTTGAACGTACGGCTGTGAATAGCACCTCCGAAGCGGATAAATTCGACGGGTTGGAGTAAGAACCCAAATTTGAAATTTATGCCTACACCATCAATAGTGAGATTTTCAAATACATCCAATGATTCCGGATTTGCTTCCACCTCGTTACCGTTACCGTCTGTTCGCATAACGGGCGCAAAATCTTTCTCGGAGTATAACGATTCTTTGTTATATTTTAGCGTCGTTGCGCCGATAGTTCCGCCGAGTAACAAAAAATCATTGTAGTTTGCTGCAAACGAGAAATCCCATTCGCCTGCACCGCCGATAATTTGTGTTGTTCTACGTTGCACTTCGCCGTATTTTTGCTCATCGCTTACATGGCTGAAATATTCGTCGTTTGCGTCTTGTTCTATCAAATATGTTTGAATTGCCAAATCCTCACGCAAACCCTCCCAACGGTCTCCGTAGGTAGGGTCTTCAAATGTGTTGGCATCGTACACATAGTAATCCAATATTGAACTGTTCGGATTGTCTCCGCTTGCGGCATATTCGGCACGGTATTCATTTGTGCGAGTGTAATTTATTCCGAAACTGATTTGTTCCCAATCCGATGCCGTGCTTGTCGCCGTTACAAAGCCTAAAGTAGTAAAAGGCATTCCGTATTTTTCTTCAATACGAACATTTCCGTTAAATCCTGTTTGTGAGGAATTTACATAAAACGAAGGGGTCATTTCCATTACACCTTTTTTATAGACAGCCATACCCGCAGGGTTGGTTGCCAATACGGATATATCTGCACCTACGGCTGAGAGTGAACCGCCCATGGCAACACTTTTTGCTGAACCGGTGTAGAAATTTCTACTAAAATACAAGGCATCTGCTTGATATTGTGCATAAGTCTGTATTGAAATGAATACAAAAAACAGACTAAGAAGATGATATTTTTTCATATTTATTCTGAATTATAAACTATTAAACAAAAAAAGCCCCTCAGTAAATTGGTTTGAGGGGCTGAGTTAGTATTATGAGAACATTACTTTATGACTGATTTGTAACATGTTAAAAATTATTTTGATAATAATCTTAACTGATGTCTTTGTAACTATCTGCCGCCGCGTGATGATGAACTGCGTGATGAAGAACTACCTGATGAAGAACTTCTTGACGAAGAACTGCCTGAGGATGAGCTTCTGCTTGACGAACCGCTGCTGACAGAAGAGCCGCTGCCTGATGACGAACTTCTGCTTGACGAACCGCTGCTGACAGAACTCGGGCGTGAACTTGATGATGAAGAGCTGCTGCGAGTGCTACTGCTGTATGACGAGTTGCTTGAAGAACTCGGACGAGATGTAGAACTTGAGCCTGAACTGTATGTACCTGAACCTGTTCCGGTGCTCGTGCTTGTGCTGCTTCGATAACTTGAGCTTGTTCCTGTCGGACGCGAATCATTGGATGTCGTGCTTGTGCGGGTGCTGTTTCTGTTGTATGTATCCGAACCTGTAGTTGCGGAGGTGGTACTTGTTGAACGACCGGAATTTTCATTTCGAGTTACTGTCGTTGAACCGTTGCCGCTGTTGTAAGTTGAAGTAGAGCTAACGCCGTCTTCTCTTCCGCCGCGTGTTGAAGAATTCCGTCCGTTTGTTGTGCCGGAGTTAGTACCCGAACCGGAGTTTTTATTTTCGTTTACGGATGAGCCGGAGTTTCTGCCGCTTTCAGTGCCGCGTGTGCTTGTGTTTGTGCGCGAATCTTTTGATGAATCTACGCCCGTACCTGTTCCGCGTGTGCTTGTGTTGCGACCGTCGGTAGTTGTAGTGGTGGTACTTCTGCCGTTGGTTGTGGTCGTGGTGGTGCCGGTGTTTCTGCCGTCAGTTCCGCGTGTGCTTGTATTACGTCCGTCTGTGGTCGTTGTGGTGGTGGTATTTCTGCCGTTATTTGTATCTGTTGAACGGGTTGATGTTCCGCGAGTGTCGCCGGTACTACGGTTTAAGTCAGTACGTGTAACGTTGCTTCTTCCGCTGTCATTTTTGTATGATGTGGTCGAACTTCCGCCTCTGTTCAAATCGTTGCGTGTACCTGAGCGTCCGTTGTTGTATGCACTTCCCGAACGACGACCATACGTATAATTTGAACTGTAATAATTGTTGTAACGACCATATCCGTAGTTTGAGTAATAACCGTTTCCGTAATATCCGTCATGGTATCCGTCCCAATATCCGTTGCTGTATCCGTGATTATATCCGGAATAATACGAGCCATAAGGATGACCCCAATACGAATAGCCGTGATGGTAAGGGCGATACCAACCGTAATCGTAATAGCTGTAATACGGATAGTAACTGTTGTAATACGGGCTTCCCCAACTTACGCTGTAATACGGAGTGTAATAGGTTGTTCCCCATCCGCCGTAGCAGTAATAATCACCGTAATAGTCGTTGATAACATAAGTGCTTGTGTGGAATCTGCGAATACGAGATGAATATGAAGGATATTCACTGATGATAATCACATCTCCGTCTGTCGAATTTACGACTACAGTTTCGTCTCCGCTTGATGTATAAACGGTTACATTGTCCGAAGTCGTTTCGTCTGCATAATTGTCATAAACGGTTGTGCCGTCATTCAACGTCCCGTCTGTTGCGGTCGTTGTAGAGCTTGTGGTGGGTGTGTTATCCGTAACCACAACTGTGGTGGTTGAAGGATAGGCATCATCGTAATGATGCACGACTCTGGTTGTGGTGCATGCCGACAACGCTGTGAGTGCGAGACCGATTGTTAAAACTAAGGTTTTCATTTTAATTTCCTCCTATGTTTGTTTGTTAAAATTGAGTGTTCGATACATAAAATTCAAAAACCGTACCGAAATTTTTTATCAATAAACTGTTTTCAAATCAGACATTTAACAATTCGTAAAGCGGATAAACCAAATTGTAAAGTCTTTTATTGCAACTGTAATTTTCACTTCGCTTTATTCTAAGATACAAAATTATAAAAATTCCATAAATGTAACGAATATTTTACATAAATAGTTTGTAAAGTTTTTGAATTTTTTAATAGTTAAATTTTTTTAAGTAAAAATATGCAGCTAAAAACAAGTCAAATCCTCAGAAATTATTACTTTTGCGGTTTGTTTAATTTCAAAGTAATGACTTCAAAAGATATCTCCAATTATATTTATTCTAAAAGTATTCCTCAATCTATAAATAAAGGGAGACAGTTGTATGACAATGCCGCTATTCAAGCTTTTAAAATTTATCCTGATGAAGAAAAAATTACGGCAATTGTGCAGGGTGATATGGATGTATATTCAGTAAAAATTTTTCTTAAAAAAGGAAAGATTTCCGGTACGACCTGCACTTGTCCGTATGATTTTGGCGGAATATGTAAACATACCGTTGCAACACTCTATCACTTGGGGTATCATTTGAATATGAACCCGAATACTGTTGATATTTCATTTTCGGGCGGACAAAATTCGGAACTGCCTCCCGCAAAGATGCACAGTTCCAATGATTGGTATAATTTGGGAGACAGTAAAAATTTGTCGGTACAGCTTGTTCGTAAAATGTTCAAATTTGAGAATATTTATAATAACGAATTGCAATTTAAGACTTTGACTGTAAATAAATTAGATGTAATTTACATAGTGAGAAGAGAACAATCGCTTGTGCGCTTTGAACACCGCTCGGACGGGCTTTTCACCAAATGCGATTGTACCAAAGCAGTCTCGCACCTCTGCCCGCATCAAGGACAAGTATTGTTGGAAATATTAACTAAGTATGCTTCTAACTTTTTAGAACAATTTATGTCTGAAAATTTGGAGCAAAAGCGTATGCAGTTAATCAAAAAATTCGGCTTGCCGGAAAAGTTCAAATTTGAATCATTCTTTAGCTTGCAAATATCAGACAGGACGATTGATTATCATTTATTGCCCTCTGTTCGCGGATTGATGCCTGTTGAAGACGAAAAAGGTGTTCCCTCAATCATCAATCAATTTGTCCTTTCAAAAACGTTTATCGAAACACTCGCCGAAGTCAAAAAGGATGCCGAATTGTTCAAAATTGGCTTTTGTATAGCTTCGGAAAACAGTTATAATCGAAGTAATGACACCTATAAAATATTACCGATTACCGGAAAACTAAGCAAAGACGGCTCAAGATTAATTAATCCTATTCGCACATTGTATGATTATAACAGCATTTCCGGCGGTATTGACGATACCCAAGAGCAAATTGTGAGATTGACAAAACACATTTCTTCAGATGCAATCTCGGAGTATCTGAAACGGACAAAAATTGAATCATACTCTGATAATGCGCCGATTGCAATTTACAATTACACGGCAAGTATTTATCGTCAATTATTTCCGCTGCTTGCTCAAGAAGAATACACTTATTTTACAAGCGATTTCTACCAGCAAATTTCGGCTCCGAAACTTGAACACGTTACCTTTTGCGAAAAGCCCGTCATGGTGTCGTTCAGGCTTTCGGAAGATGAATTTTTTTTAAAGCTCGACACCATAATACTCTTTCCGGATTTAATTGAAAGTGAGGTTGAAGTAACTTATATTCAGCCGTTTATGCTAAAACACGGAACTAAAATTGCTTATATCGAAAACGAACTTGATGCTAAAATCATCATGCAAATTCAAACTACGGGAAGTAAAAATATTTTGATTACAAAGGATAAACCCGAACTTTTAATACCCCACTTAGAATTTGTAACCGAGCGTTACAAAATTGAAACAGTTTTACAAACTTTTGAAACGGAAGACGAAACCATGATTCCGAAATTAAAACAAATTTATATTACCGAAAGCGGTAGATATATCTTTTTTGAGCCAATTGTTGAATACGATAACAACAAACAAATCAATATTTTAAGAAATGGAGAGCCTGTATATTTGAAACAAAGGAAATTTATTCGCACACGAAGAGATGAAGTTTACGAAGCGCAATTTAAAACCTTTGTGAAAAGTTTGCATCCCGAATTTGAGAAACAACATCATGAGCGTTTCTTTTATTTGCAGGCAGAACATTTAGTAAAAGACGGTTGGTTTTTTGAGATGTTTGAAATCCTGAAATCAGAAAATGTCGAAGTGTTCGGCTTTGCAAATCTTAAAAATTTTAAATATTCTCCACATAAAGCAAAAGTCAGTACATCCATTCAGTCCGGACAAGATTGGTTTGATATTGAGGTTGAAATAACTTATGGCGATATGACCGTATCGCTGAAAGACGTGCAAAAAGCGATTAAGAAAGGCGAAAATTTTGTTCGTCTCGCCGATGGTTCGCTCGGACTTTTACCCGAAGAATGGCTGAAAAAATTAAAACAGTATTTGCGCATCGGGCATATTAAATCAGATAATTTAAAAATATCGAAGTTGCATTTTTCGGTCATTGACGAATTGTTTGACGAACAAGATTATCTTGAAGTTGCCAAAGAAATTTATGAAAAAAAGCAAAAGTTAAAAAATTTCTCGGAAATTAAAGATGTCGTTTTGCCCGTAAATTTGTTGGGCGAAATGCGCGACTACCAAAAAGCCGGTTTCAACTGGCTCAATTTTTTGCAGGAATTTAGTTGGGGCGGAATACTTGCTGACGACATGGGTTTGGGCAAGACAATACAAGTGCTTGCCTTTCTGCTGAAACAAAAAGAAGAAAACAAAAAAGCGAATCTTGTGATTGTGCCTACTTCTCTGTTATTCAATTGGAAAAATGAAATCGAAAAGTTTACGCCGACACTAAAAGCCGTGTTTCATCACGGATTAGACCGGATGAAGGACCACACCGAGTTTAAAAACTATAACATGATTGTAACAAGTTACGGTATTATGGCACGCGATATCGAAATGTTCCGAAAATATGAATTTAATTATGTGATTTTGGATGAATCACAGGCTATTAAAAATCCTTCATCTCAACGATTTAAAGCGACAACTTTGTTGCGTGCAAAACATAAACTGACCCTCACCGGAACGCCCATTGAGAACAATACCTTTGATTTATACGCACAAATGGAGTTCTTGAATCCGGGATTTCTCGGTTCGCAGGCGCAGTTTAAGGAAAATTATTCCGACCCGATAGATAAAAATAGCGATGTTGAGCGTGCAACAGAATTGCAACACATGATAAATCCGTTTATTATGCGTCGCACCAAAGAGCAAGTAGCCAAGGAGTTGCCTCCGAAAATTGAGGATTTTATTTATTGTGAAATGCAGGCAGAGCAGCGCAAAGTGTATGACGCATTCCGTAATAAATACCGCGACTATTTGATTGGAAAAATTGATGAAAACGGTATGGAAAATTCAAAACTGTATGTACTTGAAGGTCTTACAAAATTGCGACAAATTTGCGATTCACCTGAGTTGTTAAACGAGCCGGAATTTTACGGCACAGATTCAGTTAAAATCAGAGAACTCGTTAAACACATCACTGAAAAAACCGGAAAACATAAATTGTTGATATTTTCGCAATTCGTTAAGATGCTGACAGTTATACGCCGAGAATTAGAACAACTCGGAATTGCTTACGATTATTTGGACGGACAAAGCACACAAATTGCAAGGCAACAAAGTGTGGAGCATTTCCAAACAGACAACAATACGCGAGTGTTCCTGATTAGCCTCAAAGCCGGCGGCACCGGTCTCAATTTAACTGCCGCCGATTATGTCTATATTGTGGACCCGTGGTGGAATCCGGCGGTTGAGAATCAAGCAATTGACCGTGCATATCGTATCGGACAGGATAAGCATGTTATTGCTTACCGTATGATTTGCTCCGAAACAATTGAAGAAAAAATTATGAATCTTCAAGCCAAAAAGAAAAAAATAGCCGGCGATATTATCAGCACCGATGAAGGTTTTATTAAAAATTTAACAAAAGCCGACATCGAAGAACTGTTCGGATAAAATTGAGTAATGTGTAGTGAGTAATGTGTAGTGAGTAGTGAGTAGTGAGTAGTGAGTAGTGAGTAGTGTGTAGTGAGAAATTCGTAAATCGAAAAAAAGTAATGAGATTTATTTGTAAAAAAGTAACAGATTAAAATTAGTTTATATTACATTATTCACGTATTTTACAGAATATCTATATTTTAAAAAAAAATCTAAATACTCACTACTCACTACTCGAATAAACCCAAAATCCAACTTTTTTATATTGCTATACCTGTCTTAAATTCAACAATTTGCAGCTTATCTGATTTACCTCCTAAATGCGGAAATGTCATATAGCTATACTCAAATTTTGCAAAATAGCTAAGCCTTTTCTCTCCGTAAAATGTATAACCGAACGCAAACTGAGTTTGATGTCCCATAACTCTGCCTTCAACTGTATCAAACCCTAAACTGTTGAGCAACAAACTGTAAGTAATGAAAGGAATAGCCTTTTTGTCTTTGCCCAGCTCGTGTCTGATTGTCCAACCATAGTTCATTCGCCGAGTTGCAAGCTGTGTATTGTCCATTGGGCTGTAAACTGTATATCCCAATGGTACAGTAATATACACCGGACTTTTTTTGATAAATCCTTGAACTTTCCATCCAACATCTATCAAACCTCCGTAGCCGTGTGCAGGCATCATGTCAAAGCTTGATGAAAGGGTGTAATTATAACCGATTTCAAACCGGTACTGTTTCGGAACAACCTCAAATTCAGCAGTTTGAGCATAAGAATTTAACGACACAAAGAACAGAATGAACATGAAAAAGATAAATTTTTTGGACATAAGACAGCAATTTTAATTCGTAAAAAAATAGACTGCAAACATACTAAAAAACACATAATGTTTCGGATATTAACTTTTTTTATAAATTTGCCGTGATAATCAAACAAATATTAAAATGATTTCACACATAATATTTATTGTCATCACGCTTTTGGCGCTGGGCGGATTGGCTTACAGTTTTTTAAAAATATTCAAATTTATAAAATTACTCAAAAAACCGTACAGCCTTTCAAATGTCGGCGAACGAATAGGGTTGGTGCTGAAAGTTGCCGGCGGACAAACTAAAATCATGCGATTTCCGATAATCGGATTTTTGCACGCATTGGTATTTTGGGGATTTTTGCTCATCACAGTCGGTTCCGGAGAAATGATTTTGGACGGACTAATCGGTTTGCCATTTGACCACGATTATACAAACGACCGTGTTCTGAAATTTCTCGGGGTGATTTACGACCTGATAATTGCCGGCAGCGATATCTTTGCATTGATTATTTTACTCGGCGTGATTGTATTTTTAGTACGCCGTTGGTTTCTGAAAATCAAACGTTTCACCGGTGTTGAACTCCGTCATCGAGACCATAGAGATGCTTCGGTAGCTTTATCGCTCATCGGTTTATTGATGGTAACTTTACTTGCCATGAACGCTTCTTATGTCGCTTATGCAAATCTTACGGGGCATGAAATTACCGGCATTTATCCTGTAAGTAGCCTGATTGCCGGGGGTATGAATACAATGATACCGGATACCATTCAACTGATTGAAAAAGTAAATTGGTGGACACATGTAGTTTTAATATTCTTTTTTGCAAATTATCTGCCTTATTCTAAACATTTTCACGTGTTTATGTCTTTACCGAATGTGTATCTGTCTCGAACGGAACCACTTACAAAGATGAATGAAATGGAGTCTGTAAAGCGTGAGGTCGAATTAATGCTCAACCCGAATGCACCCGCACCGACTGAAAATATTGAGCCGGAGCGTTTCGGAATGAAAGATGTTGAGGACGGAACTTGGAAATTTTACGTAGATTCATTAACATGTACTCAATGCGGACGTTGCACTTCGGTTTGTCCGGCAAATTTGACAGGTAAAAAATTATCGCCGCGTAAAATCGTGTTGGATTACCGCCGTCGTGCCGAAGAGAAAATGGACGGGCTTCTAAAAAACGGAAAAACTTATACAGACGGAAAATCATTATTGGGCGATTATACCACTGCCGAAGAACTATGGGCATGCACCACTTGCAACGCCTGCGCCCAAGAATGTCCGGTGAATATTGACCAACCTTCCATGATTTTGGAAATGCGCCGATTCATTTATTTGGAAGAATCTGCCGCACCTTCACTCATCAATGCTGCAAATACAAATATCGAAAACAACGGCGCGCCGTGGAAATATTCTGCCGCCGACCGTTTTAATTGGGCAAATAATTTAAAATTTGCAGACGGCACCTTCATAAAAGTACCCTTATTTGCAGAATTGTCTGAAAATCAGAAACCTGAATATCTGTTTTGGGTCGGTTCAGCCGGAAGTTTTGATGAACGTTCGATAGAAATTACCCGCAATTTTGCCAAAGTTTTGCAACACGCAGGCGTGAACTACGCGTGTTTGGGTACAGACGAAAGCGACAGCGGCGACCTCGCAAAACGTTCCGGCAACGAATTTTTATTCCAAATGCAAGCCTTTTCAAACATCGAAATACTTAAAGGATACGGCGTTACAAAAATTGTAACCTGCGACCCGCACGACTACAATACCCTCAAAAACGAATATCCCGATTTAGGCGGAAATTTTGAAGTTTACCACCACAGCGAATTAATAGCCAAGCTGATTGATGACGAAAAATTAAAACCGATGCCCGAAAAATTTTCCGGAAAAACAGTTACATTCCACGACCCCTGTTACCTCGGTCGCGGCAACAACATTTATGACGCACCGCGAAAAGCACTCGGCAACTTCGTAACCATCAAAGAGATGCAACGAAATAAAAGTCGCGCCTTGTGCTGCGGAGCCGGCGGAACACAAATGTTCAAAGAAGCCGAAAAAGGAACGAAGGAGGTTTACGAATTGCGAACAGAAGATGCTCTGGAAACGAATCCGAATATTATCGCAACGGCTTGCCCGCTGTGCATGACCATGATGCAGGACGGTGTGAAAATGAAAAATCGCGAAAACGAGGTTAAAGTTCTTGATATTGCAGAAATTGCTGCGCAAAGTTACGGGTTGTAATCATACCTATTACCATTCGTCCGAATAAAGTGAAATACATTTCGTAACAGCACGATGGATGTTATGATAATTTTCGTAACTTTGCAACAAAATATCTATCATAGGAAATATGGCAAAGCGAAGAAGATTGAATTTGGGTTACTCCGATTTCAAAAATATCATAAAATCAGATTCGTATTATG
>DYOJ01000626.1 GCA_020720705.1 Acetofilamentum sp. | reverse complement strand
ATTCTTTACCATTATATGGTTGGAATTGTGATTTTTGTTTGTATCTTTGCTCCAATTTATAATTTTTATACTATGTTGCTCGAATTTAAATATAAAAACTTTTTGTCCTATAAAGATGAAACGAGATTTTTGATGACAAAAGTCAAATCGTTTAAAGAGTTAGAAAATGATAATTGCTTTAAAGAAAGTTCTTTAGATCTTTTAAAAACGGCAGCAGTTTATGGTACAAACGGAGGCGGCAAAAGCAATTTTATAAACGCCGTCGTTTTTATGAAAAGTGTTATACATAATTCATTTTCCGAATCTTTAAAAAAAGAAGAAGACAGGGGCAGAAAAGATTTTTATCACAAGTTAAATTTGGAAACGACTGATAAAGAAAGTTTTTTTGAGGTTTCGTTTCTAAGAAATACGATTATTTATCGATACGGTTTTGAAATAAGAGGTTATGAAATAATAAAAGAATGGTTAACTCAAAAAATAAATACGGAGACACCTCTATTTGAGAGAAATTTACAAAATTTCAATATAAACAACAAAACATTTTCGGAAGGTGTAAAGCACAAAAATGATGTAAATTCAAATGTTCTATTTATAAGCCACTTAGCACAAAATAACGGTAAAATTTCCACTGAAATATTTCAGTGGTTTGAAAATCTAAATGCAGTAAGCGGGTTAAAAAACAAACATTATGAAAACGTTACAAAACATTATCTGAGTACTGATTTAAAATTTAAAATTTGGTTGTCAAATGCCGTAAAGTTTTTAAATATCTCGGATGTTGCGACAAATTCCGAAAACAAAATTATTGCATATCATAACAAATACGACAAAAATGATATAATTGTTGAAAGTATTTCGTTTGATTTGGATATGGATGAGAGTGAAGGAACGAAAAAGCTAATCTACTTGTTAGGTGCTGTATATGACACAATTCTAAATGGTAAAATATTATTCATTGACGAATTAGATTCAAAATTGCATCCGAATATGACAAAAAAACTGATGTTCTTTTTTCATAAGTTTAACCTGACCAAAGCTCAATTTATATTTACAGCACACGATGCTATATTACTGGATAGAGAACTATTACGCAGAGACCAAATTTGGTTTGTAGATAAGAATAAATTCGGCTCTTCCGAACTTTATTCTATGTCAGATTTTGATGCAAAAGTAGTAAGAAACACGTCGGATTTTAGGAAGAAATATTTAGAGATGACTTTTGGAGCCGCAAATTCAATCCAAATTACAGACCAACTTATAGCACTGATGTATGGCAAATAGATACGAAAGGAAGAGAGGTCATAAAAGCGCGGTAGGGTTTAAGCCAAACACAATTTCGTTCAGTTGGTCAAAACTTGATGCAAATCAGGGGCAAACGATTGACGATTGGGAAACGGATAAATTGCTTTCCAAGTTAGCCAAGAGGCTGCAACAGATTGGGCAATACGAAGCCTCAGAAGCTTTGGCATTACTGTTAATCAAGCAATATACAAAAATTGGGTTCCCCGACAATTCCGGCTTTAGCGAACCAAAACACGTGAGTCCTGCTTATTGGGCTGTGATTCATCTCACACAAAACAGTAAGGAGGTTGTAGCCGGATACGTTGAAGATGATGTTTTTTATATCGTTTTTTTAGATAAAGAACATCAGTTTTGGAAAACAGACATCCAATCAAGATGCCAAAATAAACGATAATAATTAGTTCATCACTCATATATAACTTAGCCACTGCCGACAGAGCGCACGAATTTATCCCTATTGAAAAGGAGTTGAACGCAGCACTATTTTTTTGAGAAGGTTTAGCAAAATGCTAAATCTTCCTGTTTAATGTTTAATCGGTTGATTTTGTTTTGAATATTTGAGTTCAGTATAAGAAGTCATAAAGTTGAAAGTTTGTAAAGTTAAATTACTGATAATAAGCAATTTAC
>DYOJ01000054.1 GCA_020720705.1 Acetofilamentum sp. | reverse complement strand
GTGTTTTCACCTCAAAGCCTTAAATATCAGGTGAAAACACCTGATATGTGCAGAGCCTTAAATATCAGGTGAAAACACCTGATATGTGCAGAAGTTTTCTTACAAGAACTATTTATAAAAAACCACACACTTTAAACGGTATGATTTTTTGATATTTGGACAAAATCTAATAAAATTTGGCGTGCCGTTTCCGGCTCTTCATTGAAGCCGGCATGTCCGGAATGATTCAAAACAACAAGTTTTCCGTTCAACGGTAATTTAATTTTTGAGATTAATTCCGTAGAAATAAAATCGTCGTCGGCACCGTGAATTACAAGGACAGGCACTGTAAGTTGAGACACAAATTCGGAACAGTCTGTGCGAGAAGCCATTGCGGAATTAGATGCAATAACAGCCTCATCGGACATTAGCAGAGCATTTTCGATTGCTCTGTCTATCAGATATTTATACTTAACTCTATTTTTGGGAGCGTAGATTTTTGGCGCGTGCGCACGGATAATATCTTCGATTTCGCCGTTCAAGATTCGCTGAGTTCCGGCAGCACGTGCAAGTTTTTTATCTTCGCCGTCAGCAAAAGGGTGCGAGTGAAAAAAGCACAAGCCTGCAATCATTTCAGGGTATTCACAGGCAAAGGATGCCGCCACGTAGCCGCCCATGGAATGTCCGACAATGATTACTTTTTCATATCCGGAATCGGTCAGGGTTTGCGCTAAATCATTGACCCAAGCCTTCATTTGATTTTCGGCATTAAGCGGTTTACGCCCGCCGTGTCCGGGTAGGTTGTGGTTTATAATTGTGAGGTCGGCAGGTAATTTTGCGATAAATTCGGACCAAATATCGGCGGATTCTAAATATCCGTGAACAAAAACAATCGGAAATTTCATGGGTAAATAAATTTGTAAAACATTTATTTTCATTGCTTTGTGAGTAACACGGACTTAAAGTCAGTGATACATGAATGTTTCATAAGTTTTAAGAATAAAATTATACTGATTCACGTGTTAATGCTGCACGTTTATTGTCAACCGTTTACTGTTCATTGTTTACTGTTCTTTGTTTATTGTTTACTGTAAATTGTTTACTGTTTACGGTTTATTAAACTCTTCGATAGCCCTTCTCACGTCTGTATCTGACTGATTTAATGTTCTGTAAAAACCGGATTCATCTAAAATATTTCTTACGATATACGCATAAAGCCGAGTTTTGATTTCAGTATTTGATTTGACCATATCCAATGGTTTTGATTCAATTTTTTGTGATTTTACAAACGTCATAAATTCGTCAAATGCCCGATTATTGTCCAAAAATTTGACTAACTCGGGCTGAGTTTTAAATTTTGTGAGAGCAGTTCGATTTTTGTCCGTGTAGCTGTATGCAAAATTATAGATTAAATTTTTTCGAGTTAAAATCTCAAAAAAATCTGTAAAAAAGGAAGTATCCTGAGCAACAAAAATGTCGGGCATTATGCCGCCGCCGCCGAACACAATTTTTCCGCCCGGAGTTATATATTGCTCTTTGTTTGAAACTTTTGCACTGTCCGGATTTGTAAATTCGCCGTGCATACTTCTTTTCAAAATATCGGTATGATATTCATCCGTTCCTTTATCATAAGGTTTTTGGATACAGCGTCCGGTGGGCGTGTAGTAGCGTGCAACGGTAATGCGCACTCCCGAACCGTCTTTGAAATAAAATGGTTGTTGCACCAGCCCTTTTCCGTACGACCGTCGTCCGATAATCATGCCTCTGTCGTTATCTTGGATTGCGCCCGAAACGATTTCACTTGCCGATGCCGACCATGAATCTATCAAAACAGTTATCTCAATATCTTCGCAAGTGCCTGCATTGCTTGCAAAATAATCAAATCGTTCCTGAGCATTTCCGGCAGTGTACACTATCATTTTTCCGTCAGTGAGAAATTCATCTGCAAGTTTAACAGCCGCATCCATGTATCCGCCGCCGTTGCTGCGCAGGTCGAGAATCAAAGAGGTCATACCTTCGGATTTTAATTTCATCACTGCCGAGAGAAACTCGCTGTGAGTCGTAGCTGCAAATTGACTTATTTTGATGTATCCGATGGTCTTATCCGCCATGTAAGCGGCATCCACGCTGTAAATGGGGACTTTGCCCCGTTTGATTTTAAATTCAATTAAATCCTTGATTCCGTGTCGTTTAACTTTTATTTTGACACTTGAACCGGATTCACCCTTCAAATTTTTTGTTACGTCTTCGTTTTTAACTCCGATACCTGCGAAAAGGGTGTCATTGATAAAAATAATACGGTCGCCGGCAAGTACCCCGGCCTTCTCAGACGGACCTCCGGCAATGGTATTCACCACCATTATCGTATCATTTTGTATGTTGAAATGCACCCCGATACCTTCAAAATTACCTTTCAAATAATCTGTTGCATCTGCCATATCTTCTGCCGGTATGTATGAAGTATGCGGGTCAAGCCCCTCCAAGATATGGGGAATTGCAAGTTCTTCGAGACTGTCAGACGTAAGCGGATCTACATAATTTTCACTTAATATCTGCAAAACAGCTTCGACTTTTCGGAATCCGAAACCGAACGCACTGTCTCCGCCGGCTGATGCCGGACGCAAAAAATACCCGATACCGATACCGACTGCAAGTATGCCCGCAAACACTAAAGGCAAGATAATGTTGAGTTTAGAATTTTTAATTTCAGAATCGTTATGTTCAATTTTGTTTGAATAATTTTCCATATAAATAAAATAGTAGTGAGAAGTGAGCAAAGAATATTGTGTCTTTTGAAATTAGAAATCGTTTCATCAAGGTAGTCTATAATAACTTATCATTTAGTCGGTTATGAACTGTTCAGTATTTTGCAGGTATTGTCAAACAATAGTCATAAAATGGTCAATTAAGGATAAATCAAAATAACAATCTGCGTTACTACCTCTAAAATCACACATTTGAAAGAAACAAAACACTCAATCGTTAACCGTAAACAATATAGCAGTCATTCTCAGCATTTTTTTCAAGATTTTTCCATTTAAATAAACCGAATTATAAAAATCACATAATTGACTTCTAAAATATAGATTTACAATATTTTAGAGACTTTTTTCTGTAATCAGATGTCTTAAATCTAATATAATATCTTCCTAATTTTATAACATTAAAGGCTGAATTTTCATCTGTTTAAAATATGTATTTGGTTGATATTATGATGTTTAGCGTGGACGCTAAACACAAGATAATTGCGAAAAGCGTTCACGCTTTTCAAGTTAAGATAATTTCTAATCATTCCCTTGTGTGTCAAAAACTTTGTCATGGATTTTCATATAGAACAAATTAAATCAATAAATTATGAGTTTTCAAAAAAATTAAACCACAACACACAAACCATCAATAATCTTTACCCTTACATTAACTTAAATCGAATACTGAATCCCATTTTTGCATTTGAGGTTTTGTAGCCTTCGGCTGAAATAAGCGGATTACGAATATCTTGCTCATAAAACACTTTTACAGTTACTTTGCTGTTTATTTCATAATCGGCATAAGTTTTCAGACTGAAACTTCGATTGCTCGGAACTACAAGCTGGTCTGTTTCCTCTGTAATGGAGCGTATGACGGACAATTTTCGCATCATAGTAATATCGGCACGTAAATTTAAGTCGCTTTTCAGTGGTTTGCCGGCAGCTTGAAGCGGTAATTCCAAATCGGGAATTTTATATCCGTAACTTATTGTGTAATCCTCACTTACAGATTCCATGAGCCGATTATTTTCAAAACTAAGGTCTAAACGGCGGGCTTTTTTGTAATCGAATCCGAACGACATATCATTATTGAGAGTTACATCAACACCTATTAGCGGAACAAATTTTTCGTCAATGGACACGCCGCTTGAAAAATAGCGCGGATAAAACGTTTGGTCATCCTCTTTACGCGCACCGCTGAATCCGTATTGTTCAAAATCATCGAAATCGAAATACAAGCTGGTTTCGTAAGAGTTAATTTGGAATTTTGAATTATATCCGTGATTGATAATCACTTTCTTGAATATTTTTTTTACTGACTTAAAGTTCGACAATCCGTCATATTTGATACGCCAATTCGGAAGCGGGAATTTTGGGAATGTTCCGGTTGAAATTTTATCCGCAGTTGTGCCGGTATAAGCCGCCAAAAATGCAGGGATTAATACATCTTGAGTAACTGAATTGTATCCGTTCGGATATCCTCTTCCCAGTACTTCATAAACAGTATCAACATCAACAGCAGCAGCGGGGTCGTATCCGGGGTATCGAGCAAAGCGTTCGTTAGCAAGTCGTTGAGCAACTGTTGTTCGATTTTCCAAGAATTGTTCAAACACCTGCGACTGATAAGTTGTATCATCAAATGAGACGAACGAAGTATTGATAGTTACTGTTGATATTCTGAAATTTCCTCTGAATTGTTCGTTTTCGGCAGTAAATGCTTCGTTCCGATATACCCAATATTGTGTCATATCATCGGTGATGCTGCGCTCTGCAGTCAGGTCAATTTTAAAACCTTTGAGCGGTTCGACAGTCGCACGCACATCCCACGTTTGTGTGCTTGTCATGGTAAGAGGTGAATTGAGCAGTGTGTCGGTTGTGAGCCAGCCGTTTCGAGAAGCGAGTTCGCCGTAGGCACGGTCTTGTTCGCCAAGCAGGAAATTGATTCCGGGCGCAGTCCACGTTTTGTCGTATCCGAAAAAACGCGTTGAGGGCAAATATCCGGGCACAATCGTACCGCCGTTTTGACTGTAATTTACAGAAACATTCCGAACCCCCATCAGTGCATATAAAGTATAGTCAGTGAGGATAATAAAAAAGTTTTCGGGTTCTTCGCGCTGTCCGGTTACGGCAATGACGGCATCTTTTGCATCTGATTCAGGCGTAAAGACAATTTTGTTTTCGTTCAAAATCTCGGTTTTTCCTTTTATTTCTGTTCCGTCGGTAGCAGTTACTTTTACGGTAACTTCTTCTGTTTTAAGATTATGCATAATTTTTTTAGGTTTATCCTTCTTTAATTTGAGGTCTTTTTCATCGTAATTGACAGTTTTCATAATTTTTTTCGGTTTTTTAGAACCTTTGAATTTGTCGTCCACTTTTTTCAAATACGGTACTTGGGTATAAACTTTCGAGAGGTTAAACTGTGTCGTAAGTCTCAGATTTTGAGCATTCCGAGCATTATTTCCCAGATTTACGGTATCGCCGAGTGTTCGCGGACCTTGATTCCAGAAAAAATCTGCATCGTATTGAGCATTCGCACTTGTCCAATCCAAAAGAGGAATTTTATTTATCGGGATAGTCCATGTTGCGCTTACCCGTTGGGAGAAATCGGTGGTTCGTCCAAAATTCTGAATATTTGTCCACACGGTATCGCGTTTTTCCTGCCAAAAATCAGATTCTTTGTCAATACGTCCGTAGGGCTCGTCCACCCACGAAGCGTTGGTGGCATTATAAGTAAGTTTTAATGCTTTGGTCAGATTGTAGCGAACATCATAAGTTCTCTGCCAAGTAAAACTCTTGTCAAAAGTCGTATCTAACAATACCGTAGGTTGTTCAACGTTCCGCATTTGCACCTCGTGAAACGAGCGTCCCATATCATTTCTGACCGAGACCATCGAAGGCATGTAATAAAAATTAAAATCTTTGACAAGTTGCATCGGTTTACTTCTCAAGAATTTGGATTTAGTTTTAGAAAACGGAGCAATATTTTTCGGGGCTTTATTGTAGTTGTATGCAATCATTCCGGTATATTCTTTCAAAATATTGTGGTCAGTATTAATATTTCGCATAAATACTTCGTTGTAACCGACACTTGCAGTCCAATTCGAGATATGGTAAAATGGTTTTCCGTCTCCGGAAGAGCCTCCGCCTGAGCGTCCGCCTCCTCCGCCGATTGAAGGTTTTTCAGAACTGTCGGCAGGACGTTCTTTTTTTTCTGAATTTCCGGCTATTTTGATATTTGTAACATTGATACTTTGCCTTCGGGTGTAATCCTGCGATACACGCAAGATTTCATTTTTTTCGGCTTGGGTTAAATTAGGATTTGACAAAGTCGTACGGAGCAATATATCGGGATCAACAGGGTTGTATTGGGGGTCGCTGAAAAGTTCGGAGCGTCCGGCATAGAGCGGTAATCTGACGCCGTATTTTTTGGGGAAAAATTTTCCGAGTTCAAAATTCGATGAGGCATCATATCCGTAGTCGGTAGATTTTTGTCGTTCGTTTACACGTTTTTCGATGCTTCCAAATCCGGGTGTACTGATATTTCCGGCAATTGCAAGTGTTGAAAAATCAGCAAGTTGCGCCGTTATCCTGCCTTGTGCTGCCCATCCGCCGTCTTCGTTGAATCCGGCAAGCCTTAACTCGTTCATCCACACTTCAACGCTTTTGGGTAATCCGTCATCATCCTGCACATTGTTATCTCTGCTTCTATTACGAATACCGAGCATAATTGTGCGAACATTACTCAGGTTCGGGTTTCCGATTACACTCACTCGCCGTCCGGTTTCAACCTCATACTCACTGTATAAAGACGTGATTTGCAATGTGCTGCCTAACTCACGAATTTTATTGTTTCTGCTCTGTTTTACAGCTTGAAGTATTTCAAATTCTATATCCAGCATATTGTCCGGGTGCCAAACAATTTCGCGGTCCGGCGAACCTTCGCTACCTTCGTAAAATCCGGGCGGGGTTACTTTTAGCGGAATTTCGTATTCATAATAATTTTCTTTATAATCCGACCCGATACGAATAAACATGCAGACATCATTATCGTTTAATATCTCATTATCAACAGCTTCGGCATGAGTGTACATTTGAAGTTTCTTAAATTGTCGTACATCCATACTTAAATTTTTGTATGCTCCGCGCGCGTCTCCGTCATCCAAATTATAGACACGCATAACAATGGCTTGTTCGTTTAACTCACGTAAAGTAGGGTTGTCGGGCGATATTTCTCGAGTAACATCAGGCGGCAATACATAGTTGACGGGAGCTTTGGATGCGTTTTCTTCAATGTTTACGGCAGAAATATCAAACGGTGCATCGGTTATTTGAGGTGTGCCGGTGCCTTCACCGCCTTCGAGCAGGGAATTGGTATATTTTCGCCATTCACTTCGGACTAAATCCATTTCGGCAAATCGCAAAACAATTTCTTGTTCCCAACCGTGCATAAATAAACGGACAAAACGAATAGATTTAAAATCTTGAATAGGTCCGTATTTTTGTTGATAATCGGCAAGCGGAATTTTGAAATGATACCATGTAACAGTTGCTTCTTCTTCGTTGCGGAGGGTTGCGCTTCCTTCCCGAATATCCGTAATGTAATTTTCGCCGATTTTCATACCTGAGGGCGAAAGATTAAGTTTGTATTGAAAATACGCTTCGAGTTCACTCATGGTATAGTCGCGGTTTACGTCTTCCATATCCGGCATTAATTGTCCGGCAGTGATGGTCGTAGCATCTTTGGAGGTGGACGAATTCCCCTCCATATTGTTGTAACGTTTATAACGGTCTAATATTGAGGCTTGATTAGTGTCATACTCGGGGTCTTTAAAAAAGAGGTAGTCATCGTTGGCAGGGTCAGCGAGTGCGCGCTCGTAGGCTGTTTGTCCGATAGTTTGAAGGTTTTGAAGATAGGTTTGATAAAACGTCAATTCGTCCGTATTCAAAAAACCATCCAAACCCGCATCCTGACGGTTGCGCGCTTCTTCAGGCTCGTTGGTAAAGCCGTCTGTAATTCGTGGCAGAAGCGGCACACGTCCCCAAACCGTCGTATCAACGTTGGTAACTTGCGAGGTTACGGAAAGCCCGTTTTCAAATGCCTGACGTGAATCTCTCAAAATATCTTCGGAAATGTTTCCGAGATTAAAATAAAGGTCTCCGCCCGAGTGGTTTTCGTCGTAGATGAACGGGTCCATCATCCAAAATTCAATAAATTCGATATTGGCTTCTTCAAAGTCGTTGGTTATTAAATCGCGCATGATACCGCCCCAACGGGTTTGCGGTTGCAACAGATTTCCGTTGGCATCCACACCGGCTGACAAGCCCGGAACTCCGTTTGTATCAAAATTATACTGACCTTTTTCTTGCGGATAAAACGCCAAATTCAAAATAGAAATCAAGGGCGGATACCCGGGTATTGGGTCTCGGTCGGGAAAAAGTTCTTGCTCATATACTTCGCGTATCCTATGGTCGGATTGGTCGTCCACAGAAATATAATCGGGCAATGACGATGCTCCTTGTTGGAAATCAGGATTTACGGAATACCAAGCAAAGCGTGCGCGATTAAATCCGCCGGAAATATCAGATTGCAAATTTCCTTCCGGAAATCTGTCTTTTTGCAATTGCGGAGTACTTGCCAAATGCCATGCTCCGGGATTTTTAAGGTCAATGGTTGTTTTAGTTGCCTCAAAATCATCTATATGTGTATAGCCTTCTTTGCCGATAACTTTTGGGTAACCCGGAATTAAATGTGCAAATTCGCCTTGAAATTGGATACTTGATTTTTCTTTTGTTTCGATAAGCGGAATTTTATCTACCAACTTTGTGAGCAAGGGAATTTCGTGGCTGTAGTTCATATCCAAGCCCCAGATTGTGTTAGAAATGGGTTCGTTCCCGATACTCACTTTTGAGGTCTGGGGTTTTTGGCTAAGGTGCAAAATAGTTCCGCCGAGATTAAAATTCTCACTAAACCGATAATCTAAATGTGTACCGACAAGCGTTTTTGTGCCTATACTAAACATCGAATTGTTTTCGAGTGATATTTTTATAGGCGTTCCGGATTCCAACAAACTGTGATTCAGAATTGTAACTCGTCCAAGATTGTAATCAACGGTGTAATCGGTATTTTCGACCAATTGACGACCGCCGGCGGTAACTGTTACCGAGCCTTCGGGAATGTTTAAAGCATTCAGGCTGATTTCAGAACCGCCTGCCGAACGGTATTCGCCGCGTATGATAAACTTATTTTTTTCTGCTGCCTGTCGCGCTTGGCTTTGGGTTTGAAAATAAAGTTCTTCAAACATGTATTGCTCTGCAATTCGGTTTAGTTCCGGATTTAGGGTATCGCCTCCGGTAATTTGCATGCGCAAATGTGAGCCGAACGGTTCAATAACCGGAAAATAGATGCGCCCGTTGGCTGAATTGATGGTTACTTTATCTAAAAAGTCGAAAAAGCCGTCTCTGCCGGGTTCGTTATTGTTATTGAGTTTATCCAAATTCATGACCTCCAAAAGTCGTTGTCCGTCAATACGTCCGGCAGGGAGGTAGTCCACTTGAGTTCCGGTTTTATCATCGTTATAATAAACGTTCAAAACAAAATCGTCTCGGTTCACTTGGTAGGCATTGATGGCATACACATTTTTCATCATCAAATCCCAAGTCGGCAAATCAGTAGATAAAGTGGTGGATTTCAGCAATTTAAGAAACAATACATCTGACTGACTTTCAGTTGAAAATTCGCCTACGCGGTACACCTGACCTCCGGCTTGGAACTCATAAGCTACCGCCAAAACTTCGTCGTTGTTCAATCCGGAGTTAAGCGAGATATAGCCCAAAGTCGGGTGAAACGAAAATTCGGAACTTGAAAGCAAACGTGCATTTTGCACTTTCTCATAATCTTCGCCGGCATTAAAACCATTCAGGGTAGCCAACACATTGCTCACATTGTTGATATTTCTGATGCCGTTTAAATTTCCGACAATTTGATATAGTGAGTTTTCAGTGTTGTGAGGCAATCCGTTTGATTCAGATGTCGCTAAAAAATTAGGGTTGAAAACATATTTTTTCGGCTCGCCTAAGTCAATCAGCCCCAAAATATTTCTTGAGTTATCAAAATTTCCGCTTCGATTTGTTACCCAAACTTCAACTTTTGTAATTGTAACCCCGGAGCGTATCACCGGCAGACTTGTCAAAGCCTCATCGTATCGCTCTCGAAAATAATATGATAGGAAAAAATGTTTTCCGGTTTCATAATTATCTGCCGTAATTTCAAACGGCGTTGTGAGTGCTCCGCCTTGTATTTCGATAGTTTTGGATTCACTTTTTTGTTGAGATGCAACGCTTGTAACTGTCAGATTTCCAAATTTCAACTCGGTTTTTATCCCGAATAAACTGTGGCTGCCGGTAATGAGCGAGCCTGTCAGCGGCAGAGATACATTTCCGGCTTCGAGCTTTTGTATAATGTCGTCTTCTTCGCCTTCGTAGGCTAATTTTATATTATTTTCAAAAGCAAAAGTCGCTTCAGTATCATAGTTTATACCCAAATTCAGTTTTTCGCCGATTTTTCCGTTTACGCCCATTTTAATTTTTTCGTCAAAATCAAAAGTTACATTTTTTCGCTGATTTTCAGGCAGGGCGGCATTGTAATTTTTGGCAATATTGATACCGAAAATCAATTCGGCACTTCCTTGCGGCTTAACGCTGATAGTGTTGCTTCCGAATATCAAATCGAACGCTTTACCCGGAATTTCAATTTTAGGATTGATAAAATTTTCGAGCGGATTTTTACCTCCCTTTTCGGCGGCGGTTTCTAATGCTGCACGTTCGTTCCAATACGAAGCTTCTGATTTTTTCCCGCTGTATTTTAAATAATCGGAAAAATCCATGGCATACGGTGTGCGATAGTCAAAATCGCCGATACGGTCTTTGAACACAAATTTTCCGGAGCGCGGGTCATACTGCACATCGGATTTAATATTGGACGGATTTGACATATACAACGGCGATTGTTTCGGAAACAATTCGGGAACACCGCTATAATCCGGAAACGGATACGGAAGCGTATTGTTTTTAATAGTATCGTCCACGCCGAGCAATTTCCAATTCAACGTAGGCACAACAGGGCGGGTTGTAAACGAATAAAGCAGGACTGCCAACAACAACCCTGCACCGATACGTGTTATGTATTTCATTTGATATGTCAAGTTCCTGATTTACAATAATCTTCCGAATTATTTTCCGGATTAATTTGTGTAACATTTTTTACATACGCCTAATTTTACTTTATAAAAAAGCAGCACAAAGATATGTTTTTTTTCTTAATTTACACTTTATCGAAAAAAAACCTTAATA
>DYOJ01000625.1 GCA_020720705.1 Acetofilamentum sp. | reverse complement strand
TATTCCTATAACATAAATAATTTCAATGTGTTATGAGTTTTCTTACAAGAACTATCTATGTCGTATATATTCATCATATAAATACCGGTATAAACTTTTTGAGCATCCTCCGATATTCTACCCATAGGTTTTAGCGAAGCATTAAGAGTGAAAACAGTAAAATTTGTCAGGAACAAAACCAAAAGCAAGAACTTTCTCATAATCTATTTTTCTTAAAATTCAACGTCCGAAAGATAATGATATATCTTCTGAAAACAAAATACTTAAGCCTATTCTGCAACATATTTTTTTAATATAGATGTCCAAAGTTTATACCCTGCACCATTGAGATGCAATTTATCTTTCAAAAACAAATCCGAATTAACAACTCCGTTTTCATCAGTCATTGCCGAACAGATATCTACATAAGTAACTGATTTAGTTGAATCTGCGTAGCGTTTAAGTTGCGAGTTTGCTTCATTGAACTTAGTTTGAAATTGAAGTCGTGCAGGCGATGGTTTTATGGAAATTATATAAATTTTTGTTTCAGGCAGATAATACTGAATCATATCGGCAAAAATATCAACAATCAGAATCCACGATTTTACAGATAAATCATTATTAGCCAAATCATTATCACCTTCGTACAAAAAAATCTTTTTTGGAGCATACGGTATCACAATGTCGTTTGCATACCGGCAGACTTCAGCCAAAGTGCTACCTCCGAACCCTCTGTTTATGACCGGAATTGGTTGAAAATCAGACTGTAATGTTTTCCATTTTCGGATTGTTGAACTACCGATAAACAGCACTTGCCCATGCTTAGGAACAATTAACGAATCGGAATGTTTGAAAGCCTGTATTTCTTTTGAAAAACGAGACAATTTTGAAGTGTCTGTCAATGCTGCAAGTCTGGTTTTTACATCAATTGTATCAGAAATTGAATAGTTTACGTGAAATTCAGCATTTTCATTACCGACAGTTTCAGCAGCAGAATTATTCTTGCAAGATATTGAAAAACAGAGGATTAAACCTAAATAAACAAGTATTAAAACCAAATATTTCATATCAAAAAATTAGAAAAAAAGTAATATGATAAAGTATTTTTTGAAAACCTCAATTGATTTTCATACTTTTGGTGATTATTTTGCAAAAATAGAAAAAATCAGAAGTATATGAAGTTATTGGAAGGAAAAGTAGCCGTTGTAACCGGAGCGGCACGCGGTATCGGACGTTCTATAGCCTTAAAATTGGCTGAAAACGGAGCAGACATTGCATTCACCGATATTGCGCTGAACGATACAACTGCTCAACTCGAGAACGAATTAGCAGCTTTTGGCGTAAAAGCAAAAGGTTATGCCTCAAATGCCGCAAATTTTGCAGATGCCGACAAAACCGTTGAAGCAATCGTTGCAGAATTCGGTCGGCTTGATGTACTGGTAAACAATGCCGGTATTACACGCGATACTTTGCTTATGCGTATGAGCGAAGAACAATGGGATTTGGTTATCAATGTGAATCTTAAATCGGTTTTCAACATGACAAAAGCAGCCCAAAAAACTATGCTCAAACAACGCTCCGGTTCAATTATCAACATGAGTTCTGTTGTGGGTGTCAGCGGAAATGCCGGACAATCGAACTACTCCGCATCCAAAGCCGGGATAATCGGATTCACAAAATCAATAGCCAAAGAACTTGGCTCGCGTAATATTCGTTCAAATGCAATTGCACCCGGATTTATTATTACCGAAATGACCGGTCAGTTGCCCGAAGACGTTAAAGCAGAATGGATTAAAGGAATCCCACTCAAACGCGGCGGAACTCCCGAAGATGTTGCCGATGTTACCTTGTTCCTTGCATCTGACTTATCGTCTTATGTCAGCGGACAAGTAATAAACGTATGCGGCGGCATGAATACTTAATAACTGATAATGTAATAATTAGGTAATTTGG
>DYOJ01000624.1 GCA_020720705.1 Acetofilamentum sp. | reverse complement strand
ACAAACTTTGCCGAAATCTTTAACTTCGTAAAGTCGAAATAATTGCAATTATAAACTGTAACTTGTAGTTTTAAGGCACGGGATTGCCGAGTATGGCTTGGTAAACAGCAAACCAGTCTGCTCTTGAAAGGTCTATGTCGCATGCGCTTGCTAAACGCTTGAGCCGTTCTGTTTTGCTTGTCCCTATCACGGGAATAATTCCGGAAGGATGTCTGAGTATCCATGCAAGTGCCAGAATATCATCGTCTTGTCCTTTATTACCGTAGTCTAAGTTGCGCAAAATTTGTTTGATACGTGATGCTTGAGGGTTACTGTCATCAAACAATTTACCGCTTGCGAACGGAGACCATGCCATAGGTGTTATTTTATGTTGCAACAAATAATCCAAATTACCGTCTGTCAGTGCTTGCGAATGTAGCGGCGAAAATTCAATTTGATTTACGCTGATTTTCAATTTGCTTGATGCTTGAATCAGGTCTATTTGCGAAGGAGAATAATTGGATACCCCAAAACTCAATATTTTTCCTTCATTATAAAGCTGTTCGATTATTGACCCTATTTCTTCCGGTTGTGCCAAAGGGTCGGGGCGATGCAGAAGGAGCAGGTCAATATAATCTGTTTGAAAGTTTTTTAATGAATTTTCTACACTTTTGCGGATATACTCGGCACTTGTATCATAAATTTTTACGGTTCGTTCCGGGTATTTTTTTGTTATCGGAACAATACCGCATTTTGTTACTATCCTGATATTATTTCGTAAAGACGAAGATTCTTTTAATACCAAGCCAAATTGCCGTTCGTTTTCATAATCACCGTAAATATCGGCATGGTCAAAACTTGTTATCCCGAGTTCTAAAGCTGTACGAATATATGTATCAAGCATTTGAACAGAAAAATTCCATCTGTCAATGTGCCACATTCCTGCGCAGATTCTTGATAATCGGACTTTTTGATTGAGCTGAATTGATTGCATTTGTTAAATATTTTGTGAAAATCAGTCAAAAGTAATAATTTCGCCCCAAAAAGAAGAAATTATGAATGTATTGGGAATTGATGTGGGAGGGTCGGGGATAAAAGCCGCCGTTGTAAACACCCAAACCGGTGAATTGCTTACGGAGCGAAACCGAATTGTTACTCCGCAGCCTTCTACTCCGGAGGCAATTGCTGAAGTAATCAAAGCTCAAGTTGAGCATTTTCAATGGACGGGAATCATAGGGTGCGGTTTTCCTGCCGTGGTGCAAAACGGAGTTGTAAAAACTGCCGCGAATATTGATAACTCAAATATCGGACGGAATTTTGAGCAGCTCATTTTTGAAACGACAGGATGTCATGCCTTTGTCATCAATGATGCCGATGCCGCCGGGATAGCGGAAGCTCGTTTTGGCGATGCCGCCGATAAAAACGGATTAATACTGTTACTGACCATCGGCACCGGAATCGGTTCTGCACTGATACACAACGGAGTATTGGTATCGAACACTGAATTTGGTCATCTTATTTTGGACAACGGAAAAACTGCGGAACGGTTTGCCGCAGATTCAGTTCGTACACAAAAGAATTTATCTTTCGAGGACTGGGGCAAACGTCTTGACAAATATTTGCAAACGGTTGAACGATTGGTGTATCCTGATTATATTATCTTAGGCGGCGGCATTAGTCGAGATTTGAAAAAATACTCCGAACAATTTACGATAGAAACTCCGGTGATTGCCGCTAAATTAAAAAACTTAGCCGGCATTATAGGCGCGGCACTTTTTGCAGAATATAAGCATACAACTATCGAAAAATCATCTATTTAGTTTTTTTTCAGGAAGTTGAAATTGAGCTTTCTTTTTAATATTGTATTGTTACCAACCGGCGATTGCTAAGGAATGAAAAATTAATAATGTATAATGAATAATTTTGATAGCATTTGATTATCAATAATTTAAAGAAGAAACTATT
>DYOJ01000623.1 GCA_020720705.1 Acetofilamentum sp. | reverse complement strand
ATCTGCATTTTTTATTAAACCCTTTTAAATATGAAAACAAAATTTTTCTCAATTTTTTTTACGATGATCATAGGCATTACGCTTACACCCATGTACGCACAAATGCCCGGTAATGCCTTGCAGTTCAGCAATTCAGCATCGCCATTCGAGTATGTTACCGTGCCGGATGACCCGGCTCTGGATTTTACAAACAGCATGACCGTTGAAATGTGGTATAAGCCATACAACAATGGGAATCATAAACTAATCGGAAAAACATTAGGTGTCACACGCGGCTGGGTAATGGCGGTGAACAGCGGTAATCTCGAAGTTGAAGTTTGGGACAGCCAAGGCACAAGCCGGAGCGTATTTGGCGGACCGATTCGCACCAACACGTGGCATCATCTGGCATTTACTTGGCTGAGCAGCGGTGCTCTTACCATATATATAAACGGAGTTCAATCCGGAACAACTGCGACAACAACGTTTGGACTACAAAATATAACCGATCCAATGATTATTGGGGCAGCACCTTGGGACTTAAATCAATTTCATGCAAATGGCGAAATGGACGAAGTGCGATTGTGGAATACCGTGCGTACACAGACTGATATTTTTCAAAACGCACATAAAGTTTTAGTGGGAAACGAGACCGGTTTGGTTGCGTATTACAAATTTGACCAATCCGGCGGAACAAGTCTGCCTAACGTGCAAGGCAATGCAGCCATAAACGGCACACTTAATGCTGATTTTGAACTTCCGACGGATTGGAAAACTTCCGCCGCGATGGTTCCGTATATTTCAAGCATTCAGAATCCTTCGCCCGATGGTTTCACAATCAATTGGTTGTCGGTTTACCAAGCCTCCGAATATTTTTATGACTTAGATGACAGCCCGGATTTTGCCACACCGATACAACAAAATATCAGCTTGCCGTTAAGCACAACGTATGACGTTTCCGGATTATTGCTCACAGAAGGACATAACTATTATGTGCGAATGTGGTGCAAAGTAAACGGCGTGTGGACAAGTCCTTACACCACGCCTCTCGAGTTCAAATTCCAAGCTCCGCCCGGAAATAATTTGAATTTTGACGGCGTAAACGATCAAATTGTGATTACAGGAACATTTACATCAATTTCAGACCAATTGACCGTTGAGTTTTGGGAATACGGTTTAAATACCGGAAATACAGAAACTACTATTATTCAAGGGCTAAACACACTTGACGAACGTATGTTCGTGGTTCACATGCCTTGGAGCGACGGTCAAATATATTTTGATGCCGGAAGAGTTGCCGGAACAAATGACCGAATATCAAAAGCGACACTAATTTCTGATTGGTCAGGGGCTTGGACACATTGGGCGTTTGTAAAGAATGCTTCAACAGGCGACCAAAAAATCTATAGAAACGGACAACTCTGGCACAGCGGAACAGGTTTAACTAAAGATTTTGCAGGTCAAATTACAAAAATCGGAATAGGAGCGAGCGGTTCAGGAACAGAATTTTTCAAAGGCAGATTAGACGAAGTTCGTATTTGGAACGTTGAGCGCGACCAAACTGAAATCGCAGCCGATATGTTTGGAATCATTGATGAATCTCACCCGAATTTTACCAACTTAATAGAATATTTACGATTCGACCAAGGCGTTCCGACCGGAAATAACACGACACTTCCTGCCGAAATACTCTCCTATACACCAACTTGTAACACAAAAACAGTAACTGGTTTTGCATTCAACGGCACATCGAGCAATTGGAATTATGCTGATAAACCCGGAACGGCAATTTTAACAACAACTCCGGTTACAAATATCACATACAATTCTGCCGATATCAACATGGATATATTTTCTGTCGGTGCAGGCACAGACGGAAACAGCGAATATGGTGCCGTATGGAGCAGTTCGCCTTGTCCGACGATTGCAAACAGTATCATGGTTTCGACCGGAGGATACGGAACAGGAAATTACAC
>DYOJ01000622.1 GCA_020720705.1 Acetofilamentum sp. | reverse complement strand
TTTGCGTTTTACAACAACTTAGTTTGAAATATTTTTGAGATATAAAATAATTGTTGAGTCCGGTCTAAAAAGGTCTTAAAAGTATATTGAAATTCACAATTCATTGTTTATCAGATAGTTGCATTTTTAAATTGTATTTCATAAAACATTAGTAATCAGGTAGTTTTATTTTATCTCTTCGTTTTTGACGGCTTTTTAGACCGGACACATAAATTGTAAAAAAAGAGAGAAGTCAAACACCTGTATTTTCTTTATCGCAAAGAAAACTACGTTATATCATTGAAGTAAAGTATTTTACAATATAATTTACATTTTATTTTTGGAATTCCGGATTTTATATTTATTTTGCGGAAAAATAGAATTTTAGATTATTACGAATAACATGGAACAAAAATTAAACAGTGTGGTGAGTCAAATTATACAGGTTTCACCCTCAATGAAAATTTTTAGAATATCTCCCGACGGATGGGAATTGCCTGATTTTATACCCGGACAATTTGTTACGCTTTCGTTACCTTTTTCTGCAAAGCGTGCTGAGGGTTCAACACCCGACCCGGAAGAAATGGCTCCGGATAAGCTCATCCGCCGTGCATATTCTATTGCCTCATCGTCAAAAACAAAGGAATTTATCGAATTTTACATTACTTGGGTTCACTCCGGACAATTATCGCCTCGGCTTTTTGCCTTGAATGTAGGAGACCGCATTGAGTTAGGTAAAAAAATGACAGGTATGTTCACGCTCGAGCAAGTGCCTGAAAATAATAATGTTGTATTGATAGCCACCGGAACCGGGGTTGCTCCGTATATCAGTATGTTGCGAACAAATTTACTCGCACCCGGAACCAGAAAAATTGCTGTAATTCACGGAGCTTCAAATTCTTGGGATTTAGGCTATCGCTCAGAGTTGATGTTATTGCAAAGTATTTCTGACAGATTGGTTTATTTACCGACCGTTATTGATGTGCACAAAGAGCCGGTAAGATGGAACGGTGATACCCGTTTTGTTCAGGATATGTGGAGTGCCGGCGTTGTTGCGGATGCTTGGGGAATAACACCGACACCGGAGAACACACATTTCTTCCTATGCGGAAACCCCAAAATGGTTCAGTCTATGTTTGATGTGTTGGGAGAACAAGGATTCAAGGAACACAAAAAAACAGAACCCGGACAAATCCATGTTGAAAGCTGGGGGTAGCTAAATCGTTTATTGATTAACGTTTAGAGATTTTTTTGCATACACGAGACCACTCACAATACGTTCTGAGTGGTTTTTCTGTTATTTTATACTCACAATACTTCGTAAGATTTTAGAATTTAGACGTTAGACATTAGATTCAAATTGCTTAATATCAGTCAATTACGATATTACTTGTTTCTGAAAGAATTTGCAAGCTAATTATAAATAAATCAATATCTTACAAAAAACATCAACGGACTATTGAATTACATATTTTGTTTCAAATCACAATAATCTTTTTTGCATACATTGCAGGATTTTGTATCTTGCCGATTATTTATTTAAATGGAATTATGGAACAAAATGAAAAATTAATAAAAATTGAGCATTTTCAAAATTTAGTTGCAGTTTCGTTTGCAGACGGTATGCTTGAATCCGATGAGCTGAAATTTTTAGCAAGCCGTGCCGAAGACTATGGCATTGACCGTGCGGAGGCTGATTCGATTATTGAAAGTGCAAATAATTTAGAATTTATTATTCCGATGAACGATGAAGACCGCGAGGAACAACTTGCCGATTCTGTTTATATGGCAATGATAGACGGAAATGTTCACGACAGAGAATATAATCTTTGTCTAAAGATTGCAGAAAGACTTGATTTTGACCGTGAGTATTTAGACGATATTATTGATTTGACTAAGAAACTTTGGAAGTCGAAATAATGTATGTGTGATAATGATTAGTATTTGTAAAAAAATGTGTAAATATTTGAATTTATGT
>DYOJ01000053.1 GCA_020720705.1 Acetofilamentum sp. | reverse complement strand
CTATGTTCATCTCTAAATGTCGAATTTTACATTTCGGTAAAAGTAGAAAAATATTCTCACGAAAAAAAATGATTTAGATTTGTGGTTTTTTTTATTGCTAAATGCAATTCTTATGCCTAAATACTGATTTTAATATTTTTTTTTCTGTTCAATCGGTATTTGAAAAATGAATCGAGCGCCCGAAATGTATGTGGAATCATAATAAATATTTCCTCCCAGAAGTTCGGTTATACCTTTACAAATAGACAATCCCAAACCTGCTCCGCCGTATTTTATGGCATGTTCGGAATCTGCATTTCCGTAGCGTTCAAAAATTCGTTCTTGTTTTTCGAGCGGAATGCCTATTCCGGTATCTTGAACAAAACATGAGAGAAACGTCTCTTCTTTTTTAGTCCCGAAAGTTATTAAACCTGTTTCTGTGAATTTTAAGGCATTGTGTATCAGGTTCATATATATTTGCTTCAATCGGTGCTCATCTGAAAATACTGTATCTTCATTGGTTTCAAAACCTTCTGTTTCGAGCCTGAAAAATAGCCCTTTGACTTCGGCGCTACGATGAAATGTCAGGTAAATATCGTTTAACAATGTTTTGAGCGAGAAATTTGTTTTTTTTATGGTCAATTCGCCGACTTCTATTTTGGACATATCCAAAACATCGCTGATGATTCGTAAAAGTTGCTCGCCGCTTTTGTTAATAATTTCGATATAGTATTTTCTGGTTTCAGTTTGCAATTCTTCGTCGCTCAGAAGTTGTGCAAACCCGAGAATCCCGTTCAGAGGTGTTCTTATTTCGTGCGACATGTTTGCAAGAAATGCGCTTTTGAGTTTATCAGCTCTGACAGCTTTTTCTTTGGCTTCGAGCAGTTCTGCTTCGTAGTGTTTTTGTATGCTGATATCTTCTACAGTTCCTTCGTAAAATAGTGTTCGGTTCTGTTCGTCTCTGACTACGGAGGCATATTCACGAACAAAAATGTGATTGCCGTTTTTAGTTCGCCAAACCGATTCATATCCGGACACAACTCCTTGTGTTTCAATTAATTCTCTAAATTTTCTGCGGTCTGCCGGGTTTGCATATCCGATAGCAACATTGTGTTGTGTAAGTTCTTGTAAATCGTTGTATTCAAGTATTTTAAGCAACATCGGGTTTGCCATCATAATATCTCCGTCAGGGCTGGTTCTGTAATAGCCGATAGTGGCATTTTCAAAAACAGTTCGGAAGCGTTTTTCGCTTAAAGCTAAACGGTGTTCGGCGGTTTTTCGTCTTGATATGTCCAAAATGTACCCGTAAAAATGGGTCACATTTTTTTGATTGTCATAAATGATTGTTGTAAAATCGTAAATCCAGTGCAAATTACCGTCTGCATCAAATATCCGATAGTCAAGATGTTCAAAATGTCCTTTTTTTCGGCTCACAGCTTCGGTAACTTCGGCAAGTACCCTTTCTTTATCATCGGGATAAATAATATCTGCATAATTAATTTTACCGGAAAGAAAATCCGTTACTTCGTATCCGAGTAAACGTCTTATATTTTCGGATACATAATCAACGGTCCAACCGGAATCGTTGTTCCACAGAAAAATGACCGTATTTCCGTTAACATATAGATTTTGTTGTTGCGTATTTAGTTTTTCGAGTTCGGATATTTGAGATTTCAATTGCTCAATTTCCGTATTTATCAAATCCTCTTTCGTTTTCATACGCTTTTTGTCTTGCACAATTGGTGCAAATGTATAACTTTGCGCGATATAAACCAAACCATGTCGCCCGAACTTTTTAGTTTTGTACTGATTTCATATTTCTTGTTGTTGTTTTTGATTTCATACTTCACGGGAAAGAAATCGGATACTGCAAGTTTTTTTACCGCAAACAGAAATTCTCCATGGTATCTGGTGGCTTTCGGAATGATTGGTGCGTCCGTTTCGGGGGTAACATTTATTTCAGTTCCGGGCGAAGTCGGGGTGTCAAATTTTTTTTATTTTCAGATGGTTTTAGGCTATCTGATTGGATATGCCGTGATTGCATTTGTGTTGATTCCGCTTTATTACAGACTAAATTTAGTATCAATCTATGAATATTTAGGTGCAAGGTTCGGCAGTAAGGCTCATAAAACCGGAACTTCTTTTTTTCTGCTTTCTCGTGTCATCGGTTCTTCGTTTCGTTTGTTTTTGGCGGCACAAGTGCTGCAAATCGGAGTTTTTGACCATTTCGGAGTTCCCTTTGTCTTTACGGTATCTTTTACTTTATTGCTGATTTGGCTTTATACTCGAAAAGCAGGCATAAAAACAATCGTTTGGACAGATACTTTGCAAACGTTGTTTCTCTTGTCTGCGGTTGTTATCAGTATTTTAATCATTGCTAAGCACTTAAATACAAATACTTCCGATATTTTGTCTTTGATTTCGAACTCTGAACATTCCATGATTTTTGATTGGAATCCGAAATCCGGAACTTACTTTTTTAAACATTTTTTTGCCGGTGCTTTTATTGCAATCGTGATGACCGGACTTGACCAAGATATGATGCAAAAGAATCTAACCTGCAAAACGCCCAAAGAAGCAAAAAAAAATATTGTTTGGATGAGTTTATCGTTAATTCCTGTAAACCTGCTTTTTTTGTCCGTCGGTGTTTTGTTATTCGCTTTTATTACGCCTGTGCACGATGCCATTCACGCACTCCCGTTTTCGTATCCTTCTGAATATCTTGCTTTTATTAATGAGCATGGTGATAAACTTGAACAATTTTCTTCTTTGAACGGAAAAACTCGAACCGACCAGCTTTTCCCGACTTTGGCACTAAATAATTTCGGAACGTTTGGCGCTGTTGTTTTTGTTTTAGGAATTATTGCAGCCGCTTTTTCCAGTGCAGATTCTGCACTTACAGCGCTCACGACTGCTTTCACAATTGATTTTCTAAGGGCGGACATTAATGACAAAACCGGAAAAACATCGCGGCTCAAAAATAAGGTACACATTGGATTCTCAATAATTACCATTTTGGTAATACTTCTTTTTTATTACTTGAACGATGACAGTGTTGTTACGGCGATATTCAAAGTTGCTGCATACACTTATGGTCCGTTGCTCGGGATGTTTGCGTTCGGATTATTGACAAAATTGAAAACAAATGATAAAGTCATTCCGTACATTGCAGTATTGTCTCCGATAATTTCATTTTTTGTTAACAAATATTCCGAAACTTTGTTTTGGGGTTACAAATTTGGTTTTGAATTGTTAATATTCAACGGTTTATTAACATTTATCGGGATGTTGCTTTTTGTGAAAAAACAACATAACACTTTGTAACGAATTTTAAAAAAACAATAATTTTTTCTTTAGTAATCTGCTGATAATGTTTAGATTAATTTCTCGTGTCTCATATCTAAAGTCTCATTTCTATAGTCTGCCTAAAAAACTTGCGGATTAAATTTTTTCAATTCAGTTTTGTAAACATCTGATTTTTTTTGAGAAACATCGTTTAACAAATCCCAGAATTTCGAACTGTGATTCAAATGTTTTGTATGACAAAGTTCGTGCAAAATGATATAATCACGTAAATGTTCCGGTAAACGCATCAGATGAATGTTTAGGCTGATATTTTTTTCGGAAGAACAACTGCCCCATCGCGAGCGTACATCCCTGACTGTTACACGATTGAGCGTAAACCCGAATTTGTCGGCTAAATATTTTGCTCGGTTAGGTAAAAAGAGTTTAGCTTCTGAGGTCAAGGCTTTGAGTATCATTTTTTTTACAAACACCTGAAAATTTTTGTCAGAATAATCGAACCCTGCCGGACAATCTATGTGTATTTCATCCCGTGTAATTTGTCCTGTAATTTTTATGTTCGGGGACAGTTCGTAAATCTTTAATCGGCGAGCATACGTTGTAAAATCGGTTGAGGGTGTAAACAGTTTTTCTGTTGCTTTTTGTTTAGATTGAATTTTTTTCAGGGTTTCAAGAATCCATTCTTGTTTTTCGTAAACAAATTTTTCGGCAGCCGACAGTTTGTAACTTGCCGGCATACTGACACGAACTTCGCCATTGGCAGATATTCGTATCGTAGTACGCTTACTTCGTGCGGTTTGCGAAAAAAGAACATCTCCGATACCGTTGATATGTTTAATCGTGGAAGGCATTTCCTAACAAAAAATTATAATAATTAGATGCGATATTTTGCGCTAAACAATTCACATTCAGAGATTTGATACAATAATAATGCTTTACGGTAAACCTTAAACTGTATGTGAAAAGTTATCCGTTTGTTTATCGTTATCTGATTTATATTGCTCATATACACGTTTGATTCCGTCTTCAAAAATAATATTTTCGCGCCATCCTAAATCATGTAATTTACTAACATCCAATAATTTTTGCATAGTTCCGTCAGGTTTTGAGTTGTCCCAAATCAATTTGCCTTCGTAACCGACTATTTGTGTGCGAATTAATTCGGCAAGTTCTTTTATGGAAATATCAGTTCCTGTTCCGATATTGATGTGAGTATTACGAACTTCCGTTTTTGTAAGCGGAAATTCAACCGTCTCAATCTGAAATGATTTTTTTAAAATATCCTGAAATTCTACGTTTTCGGCAATATAAACGCAAGCATCCGCGAGGTCGTCAGCGTGCAGAAATTCACGACGCGGACTTCCTGTACCCCAAAGAGTTACAGAGTTTTCGGAAATTCCGTATTTTTTCAGGATATTCTGTATCTTAAAAAGTTCAGCCTGCCCGTCAATGCCTTCTATCGGTTTGTGATTCAGGTCGTTTCTCAAGGTCTGTTCGTCTTTTTCAAGTAATGCTTTTCCGAGGTGCATTTTCCGAATGAGTGCCGGCAAAACGTGTGATTTTTCCAAGTCGAAATTGTCGTTGTATCCGTACAAATTTGTGGGCATGACTGCTAAAAAATTTGTGCCGTATTGCAAATTATAACTTTCGCATAATTTTATTCCGGCAATTTTCGCAATTGCATAAGGTTCGTTTGTATATTCGAGGGGGCTTGTGAGCAGATATTGCTCGCTCATGGGTTGAGGGCTGTTTTTAGGATAGATACACGAGCTGCCCAGAAAAATTAATTTCTTAACCTTGTGAATGTAACTTGCCTGAATGATATTGTTTTGTATTTGAAGATTGTCGTAAATAAACTCTGCTCTGTAAGTATTATTTGCGACAATTCCGCCGACTTTTGCTGCCGCCAAAAAAACATATTCGGGTTTTTCTGTTTCAAAAAAAAGATTTACTTCAGTCTGAATTAATAGGTTTAGTTCTGATTTTGTTCTGAATATCAGATTGTTGTATCCTTTCTGTTTCAGGTTTCGAGCGATTGCGCTGCCAACCATTCCGCGATGTCCTGCAATGTAAATTTTTGAATTTTTGTGCATTGTGATGTCAAATTTATGATGTCAAATTTGTGATGTCAAATTTGTGATGTCAAATTTATGATTGCAAATTTATTAAAAAATTGTATGTAGCTTAATTCAGCGTGATAATATTATTCAAAATAGCATAGACAGTCAACCCTGATGCCGTTTTGATTCCCAATTTATTTGAAATATTTTTCCGATGTGATATTACGGTATGTGTGCTGATATTCAGATAATCTGCAATTTCTTTGTTGGATTTTCCGAGTGCAACTTCTCGTAAAACATCTCGTTCTCGTTCTGTCAGGTCTGAGGTATCCGGAGTGTCTGTACGTTCGGGTAGTGTTTCGACAATCTTGTTAAGTGTTTCTGTGATAGTGGCTTTGTCTTCGTCAATACAAATTTGTTCGTCAAAAAATGATATTTTTTCATTACAACGCATACTGCCTACAATCGCTATTAATTTTGAATTGATATTGATATTCAAATCTTTACGAATATTACCGGATGTTTTTCCGAAAATTTTTACATTACATAAAAGTACATCCGGGGCTGTTGAACGTAGGGCTTGTTTCAACCCTATCATGGTTTCGGTTTCTCTTATTTCAGCGTCCGGACGATAATCTTCTAATATTTTGCGAATACCCGAGCGTATCAAATACGATTTATCTGCAATTATAAACAACAGTTTTGTATGTACGCTCATAGCCTGTTTAAGAGTTCGTTTTCAATATTCTGTACTTTGGGTATCAATACTTTATCTTCGATATGTGTATGGTCTTTCATATCTTCTTCCAGCCTGAATATTTCGGTCAGAATACGAATGGTAATTTCAGAATTGTCTGCCGGAGGTAAATATTTGATTATGATGTTTTTAAGGTCAAATAGAGCTGCGTTCAATTCTTCATGCTCGCCTTTGTATTTGGCTACGGGGCTGTTCGATAATTTATGCTTAAATTCGTCTGATATCGAATTTGTCAGCATCGCTTGTTCTACTTCTAAAACATAAGGGTAGATTATTTTTTCTTCAAATTTTGTGTGTGTTTCAACTTCGTTCTTGTATTGAGTAAAGAATTTAGTTATCAAACTTTTGTTTTTTACATGCTCGGGTTTTGTCCAAATCAATTTTTCTATCAAGTGATTGATGTATGGGATTTTTTCCGCCTTGTAATACCGATGTGATTTCAGTAAATAATCAACCGTAACGGTCAGGGAAAATTTCTGTAATTGTTTATCCGGTTTGTAGTTTTGGTCGTGGAACGCGTTAATAATTTCCAGAAAAAAATAGAGATTGATATTCTTCTCCTCACAAATCTGATGAATTGTTTTATCGCCGAAGCCAAACGGAATGTCAAAGCGTGCAATTATCGGAATCAACCTAAAATCGTGCGGAATAATGTCTGCAAGTTTATGTTTTTCAGAAATAAGCATTTCAAGATTGTTTTTTTATGATTGGTAATACATATTCCAGAATCAATCGGGCTGATTCTTCGATACTTAACTCTGCTGTATTGACTGTAATTTCCGGGTTTATCGGCGGCTCAAACGGCGAGTCTATACCTGTGAAATTTTTTAATTCTCCTGCACGTGCTTTTTTGTACAAGCCTTTCACATCTCGTTGCTCGCAAACCTCAATAGGTGTGTTAATATACACGGTAACAATATCTTGTGTTCCCAAAATGCCTTCAACAAAATCACGAGTTTCATGTGTCGGATTGATAAAGCAATTTATGGTAACGACTCCGCAGTTGAGGAATAGTTTATTGACTTCCGCGATGCGACGGATATTTTCTTCACGGTCGGTTTCGGTAAATTTTAAATTTTTATTGATACCGGAACGTATATTATCTCCGTCTAAAATCTGGGTCAGAATTCTCTTTTCTATCAGTAAACATTCGAGAGCAGCACCGACTGTTGTTTTTCCTGCACCTGAAAGTCCTACTAACCAAATAGATATTGCTTTTTGCCCCAATAGATTCTCTTTTATTTCGCGTCCGGCTATCTTGTCAAAAACCGGGTGTATATTTGTTTCGTCTTTCATATTTTTGAACATCTTTATTATTACTTTGGCAAATATCCGTTTTAATTTTAATTTTGAAAAACTTTTGTGCACATCTAATTAGTTTTCTTTGGTCTGAGGAGAATCCTTTTTTTTAAGAGACTGTCAAAACGAATGTATCGTAGTTATTTATAATTTTTTATGTAATTCTGATTTACCATGTCCGAGTTTCAAGCGCACATACATCTTTCGCAAACAGATTCAACTAATAATTTTCTTAAAAATCTCCACAGAGATTTGTGTCTTGAAAACTTTACATTTGTAACAGCCGATTTTCAAACTTCCGGGAAAGGGCAACATTCTAAATCATGGCACAGTGAAGCCAATTCAAATTTATTATTTTCAATATTGATATTACACAAATTAGAAATTGATGAATTGTTTTATTTATCAAAATTTTCGGCTTTGATTGTAAAGTTGTTGTGCATGCGTTACGCCGAAAATGTAGAAATAAAGTGGCCCAACGATATTTTTGTAAACAAACAAAAAATTGCCGGTATTTTAATTGAAAATAGTATTTCGCATACTTCCGTAAAATTTTCAATCGTTGGTATCGGTTTGAATGTAAATCAAATACAATTTCCGGATTCTTTAAAAAATGCTGTTTCTTTGTCGCAGATTACAAACCAAGCATTTGATAATGAGCAACTTGCAGATGATGTGGTGCTGTTGTTCAAAACCTATTTTTATTTAATAGAATCTAAACAATTTGCGACTATTGATGAATTGTATCACGAACATTTGTTTCAAAAAAATGTTATCGCAACATACAAAATAGGACAGAATCAAATTGTCGGTCAAATTAAACATGTCTGTGCAAACGGACAACTGCTCATTGAGACCGAAACAGAGGACATAATTGCATTAAGTTCGGGTGAAGTCGAATTTTCACAAAAGTAAACTTTGGTTTACTTTTATTGTTCTTCAATTCTGTAAACAACCTCGTCATTTTTTTGCATATAGTAGCGTTCTCGTGCTACACGCTCAACGGCAGAGGGATTGTTCTCGAGTTCTAAATGTAAAATACTGTCGCGTTTAATTTCGACATTGTAATTTCGTATTTTTTGCTCCAATTCTTTTTTCTCGGCAGTTTTTTTATTTAGAAATGATATGTTCGGTTTTCCGAAAAATAGTATCAAACCGGCAAAAGCTAAGGCTGCAATCAGATACTTATATTTGTCCAGAAATTGAGTGATGTTCGATATTTTTTCGGTGATTATCATGGTTTCTGAGCCTTAATGTTTTTCAACTTGTTTCTGTTTTTCAATACAATAAAAATGACAATGATACCGCCAATCGCCATGATTGATGAAATCAATTCTGCTTGTGTAAATTCAAAACCACCAACTTTATACAAGCTGTTTACTCGTATTTTTTCTACAAAAAATCGTTCCAATCCTGCGATAATTAAATAAATGCCAAAAAGTAATCCGGGCGTTTTGAAACGTTTTCGTGTAAACCATAATCCCAAAAACCCGATAAGCATAATCGAAAATTCATAGAACGGAGTAGGGTAAACCGGAGTGGCAAGTTTGTAACAATGCCCGTTCCAAACAGCGGGGTCGCAACCTTCCATCATCGTTTGGGGAGCATTTACCCATGTTCCGTCCACAAAAATTTGTCCGGCATCTTTAATAATGTTGTTCGGGAAGTCATAAGCCCAAATCCAATCAGGCAACCATGCCAATAGTTCCGGCATCGGGTTTGGGTTCGGAATCCCCCAACATCCGTCTCCGGCTGTGAGGCAACCTAAGCGTCCTACGGCATAAGTTAAGGGCATTACGATTGCTAAAACATCCAATAAATGTATGATACTCAGTTTGTAATATTTTTTCAGATAATAGAATACAGCGGCACTGCCGAGTATCAAACCGCCTAAAAATGTCAAACCGCTGAAAGAAATAAGTGCCTCCCACGGGTCAGCCATGAACTCGTCTATATATTCTAAATTGTGAAAAATTTTGGCACCTAAAAGTCCGAAAACACCGGCAACAACGAGAATATTTCCGGCAAGTTGGTGCGGATGTATTTCTTTTAAAACTTTTTTTGGTTCTGGCAGTTTTTGTTTGTTCTTGTCTCGCCAAGTTGTGAAAATTGAAATTGCAGCAAACGCCAAACCTCCAAGTGCTGAGCCGTTTAACGAGGTCAAAAATTCTTGCGGATTGGTTGCAAACTCCTTGTAGTTCATTGCGGCACCGACCAGAAAATATCCGATAACGAAACCTACAATTCCGGAAAGCAAAAGTTCGTGTATTTGTGCGGGTTTACCAACGATAACTTCTTTTGTTGTAATACCGAATATACCTTCACGCTCTTTTCGTTTGAACTCGAGAATGAGAACCCAAACGCCGAGCAAGAATGATAAAGCAACAAAAAAACCATAAGTTTGAACGGGTAATAAAATATTTAAGCCTAAAACTTCTCGGAAAAAATCGGTCAGCGACGGATACATATTTTTAATTTAATTCGTAAATATTGGGCAAAACTATAAATTTTTGCGATAAAGTAAAATTTTGTTATCAAACATAAATGTTTTTTAACATTACTTAGTTAGAAATTAGACATTAAACACAAATTGATAAAGTATAATAGTGTCATGTCAAGTCTCTTCTGACGTTTCCATGTCCTATCGGACGATGGAAAGTCTCTACTGACCTGCATTCGTCCGTAGGACAATGTAGCGTCATTTGAAGATTGACATGACAATAGGTTGCAATATACCATCTCTGCTAATAAATATCAAGCTAAAAGCAAGTAAATCAAAAGTTTACAAAAAAGATTTGGTGTCAGTTTGAGCAGTCTAAAGCATGTATTTTGTTTGGTTAACTTGTACTATGGAATGAATAAGCAATTAAAGGTCAATGCTTTAAGTTACTAAATTTCTTATTAATTTATCGTCTAAGGATTGGACAAAATATTTCAAACTTTGATTATATTCCGAAAACTGTCTGAGTTTTTCTAATTTGTGAAATTTGTATTTTTGTGTGATTTTTTCAAAATACTGTGTTTTATGTTTTGTTGGGTCTAATTTTAAATCACTGTATGTTAGGTTGTTTCGTCTTAGATAGAGTTCCCAACGATGTTTAACATTGTTTAAGTGAACTGTATTTTGATTTTCAAAAATAGTTAAACACCATGACTCTAATTCCTCTATCGTAACGGCATAAAACAATTTATCTTTGTAATTTTGGTCTAACCATTCGTCAATTTTATCAATAACACTCTTCCGGAGTTCGTTGCAATAGTTTTCATTATTAACTTTGAGCGGCTTTTTAAATTCAAAATCATGGTTTTCAATTTCTAAAGTATCTAACTGAATAACCATATAATTGCTGTCATTCATACTGAAAGCGCGCTCAAAATCCGGTCTTCTGCCATCTTTACCGATACACGCATTTTTAACACCTTGAAAAGTTCCGATAGTTTGAGAATTCTGATATCTGTCTGTAGCATCTTGACTGAGAGCAGGTCTTATCGGAATTATCTCGCTGCCGTCAAAACCAAAAGATTTTAAAATCGTTTTCACTACACCGATGTCTTCTGCACCTTCTGCAATTATGCTGATAATTTCATTTCTCATATTTTTAGAAATTTTGAGAAATTGCGCCTAAATATCCGCGAGACCATAATTCTGAAAGTTTGAATTGTTCGTTATGCAGCTCCGGTTTGAATTTAATTCGTCTTGTTTTAGTGCTGCCGTTATCCAAGCGTTTAACTTCAAACAAGCGAACATCATCGTCGAAGAGGTTCAAACCGTCCAAAACGGACGGATTGTGTGTTGTAATCAAAGCTTGTTTGTTGTGTTTTTTCGACAATTCGCAAAGTTCTTTCATCAAATGTTGGCACAAATGCGGATTCAGCGAACTGT
>DYOJ01000621.1 GCA_020720705.1 Acetofilamentum sp. | reverse complement strand
AAAAAACAATCAGATAGTCAAGTAGTTATAAGTTCGTAAAGTAGAATTAGTATAAATTTTGAAAAAAAAATAGATTTCCCAAATGTTTTGTTGTTATTTTCACCGGTTCAACTATCTTTTACTTTGGGAAATATACGATTACGTTTTTTTTTGAAAATATTTTTAAACTTCCTCATTCTCTCAAAATTGCCGGTTGATCTTCCTTAATTATTGCGGAACTAAACAGATGCTTTGGAAGACGTTAGACATTAGATATTTGACGCAAATTACCGAATACAAATTAGTTACAATTAATTTTCTATTATGAAATGTTTACCAATATCGGACTATTGATAATCAGAATATGTTAGGATTACTGACTGTGATAAATATTTTATAATCAGATATTTAAAAGGATTACCAACTCATTTCTGTCGGAGGGATGTAATTTATAATGCGTTCGGCGGTTACAATATTGCCGCGTTTATCTTTAACTGCAACGGTGATAATATTTTTACCCGGTTTTAGTTTTGTTTCGGCAAGTACGGGATACATACAATCGGGTTCGGACATTGTAAGCGGCGAATACGCATCTGAAATTTGGATAATTCCGTCTGCAATTACATCAGCACGAACGGGTTGCGCAAAACTTGTAATACATGCTTTAATGCTGTACGCTTGTAATGTTGTGCTGGCTTCGGAAGTTTGCGGAATTTGAAAACGAATGTCTGTTTTGTTGGCATCTTTGTATTTCAAAACTGCATAATCCCAACCTTGTTGAATGTGCCAGGTGTGTCCGGTGAGTAAAATTCCGTTGTCGCTGAGTTCTATGATAGATTCGGGGTAATCTATTGTTTTTCTGCGATATACATCGTAGTAAAGTTCCTTTCCGTAGTAATCTGTTTTACGCATCCAGAAATCTGAAAATGCCCCGCTTTCAGTTTTTTCGTAACCGCCGATTGCAATATTTCCGTCGAATGTTTTGGTAATACACGTGGCTTCTTCCCATGTTCCGTAGCCGTAAGTACGGTCGAAAATTGTATCTCCGGCAAGTGTAAAACGCATTACAAAAGCATCATAATCAAGTCCTTTAATCCGTTCCGTACCTATTGCCGCCACCGTACTGTCGGGAAGTTCTATGAGGTCATGGATTTCTCTGATGTCTGAATATTCCGAAGGCATATCCCAAATGGTTTCGCAATTCTCGTCAAATTTAATCAAACGCATGTTTTTCCCGGCGCCGGACGAAGCATAGCCTACTGCAATGTAAGCATTATCGGAGGTTCGGATGAGGGCATTGGCGGCGTCTTCTTCGGTATCACCAAAAAACTTTTCTTTACGTAAATTCCCTGATTTATCGGTTTTTACAACCCAGAACGTTTTTTCTTCATCTTCGTTTGAGTATGAATAACCGACAGCCATAAACCCGCCGTCAGGCATTTCGACCACATCCGTAAGCGCATCGTCAGCATTGCCGCCGTATCGTTTTTGCCAGAGTGGTTTGCCTTGTTTAGATATTTTCATCAGATAACCGTTCAGATTTCTGTCCCGTTTGCGTTTTTGAACAAATCCGGCAAGCAAATAATTTCCGTCTGAGGTTTCAATAATTTGTTGAGCACCTGATAGATAGCTGTCCGAGTAGGTCTTGCCCCAAATTTCTTGCCCTTTTGTATCCGTAACCACTACCCATGTGTCGGTTTGGCGCTTTACGACTTTACCGGCAAAAACAAGACGACCGTCTTTGTCCTGTATTGCGGTGTAAGCATAGTCCGCCATATCACCTCCGAATTGTTTTGCCCATTCACGAATATATTGTGCCGACAAATGATTATCGAAAACGAAAATAAATAGTAAAATGCTGAAAATATGAATGATAAAGCGAAAGCGAAATTGCGTTTTCAAAATTGTTATATTAGGTTTCATTCAAAATGTGATTCATAATACGTGTTAAGTTTTTAATATTCAATGTTTTGAATCAATATTTC
>DYOJ01000620.1 GCA_020720705.1 Acetofilamentum sp. | reverse complement strand
CACTTTGTTGATAATCAATTGCCCGAAAATTTGCAGGTTTGCAGAAAAATAAAGAATTTTGTCAGATGAAAATTTACATATAACTTTACATCCGAAAACTGTAAGGTTTTTATATACCCCTAAATTGAAAAAAGTATGTCGGTAGTTTATTCTGAAGATTCGATTCAAACCCTCGAATGGAAAGAGCATATACGGAAACGTCCCGGAATGTATATCGGAAAATTGGGAGACGGCTCATCACCCGATGACGGTATTTATGTGTTGCTCAAAGAAGTCATGGACAACTCCATTGACGAATTTATGATGGGCAACGGCAAAAAAATTGACATCGAACTCTCTGACGCACAAGTGCGCATTCGCGACTACGGACGCGGAATCCCGCTCGGAAAAGTGTTGGATGTGTCCTCCAAAATGAACACAGGAGCAAAATATGACTCCACTGCATTTAAAAAATCAGTTGGTCTTAATGGTGTGGGTATCAAAGCAGTAAATGCACTGTCGTCAAAATTTATCATTCGTGCGTTTCGCGAAAGCGAGATGAAAGAAGTGGAATACACCGGCGGAAACGTTGTGGCTGACCGTAAAATCGAAAAATCGGAACAAGCCAACGGAACAGAAATTATTTTCACTCCCGATAATGAACTTTTTACAAATTTCAGCTACCGAGATGAGTATATCGCACAAATGATGAAAAACTATGTTTATCTAAACTCCGGTTTGACGATAAACTACAATGGTCAAAAGTTTTTCTCTAAAAACGGACTGCTCGACTTGTTAGCCGAAAATATCAGCGAAGAAGAACGCCGTTACCCGATTGTTCACCTGAAAGATGAAGATATTGAAATAGCCATCACGCACGGAAACCAATACGGCGAAGAGTATTACAGTTTCGTAAACGGACAAAATACCACGCAAGGCGGCACGCACTTGTTGGCATTCCGCGAAGGGATTGTAAAAACGGTGCGCGATTTTTTCAAGAAAGATTACGACTTTTCCGATATACGCTCCGGTCTCGTAGCAGCGGTAAGTATCAAAGTGCAAGAGCCTGTGTTTGAATCGCAAACCAAAACTAAGCTCGGTTCCAAAGACATTGCGCCCGACGGACCGAGTGTGCGCGGCTTCATTATGGATTTTTTATCGAAACATTTTGAACTGTATCTGCACAAAAATCCGCAAACAGCCGAGGCGATGCAACACCGCATTTTGGAAAACGAAAAGGAGCGAAAAGCAATTTCGGGCATCCAAAAATTGGCACGCGAAACCGCAAAAAAAGTCAAAGTTCACAACAAAAAATTGCGCGATTGCCGTGTTAATTTTAATTCGAAAAACGAACGAGCCGCCGAAACCACCATTTTCATTACCGAGGGCGACTCGGCAAGCGGTTCTATCACCAAAGCCCGCGATGTGAATACGCAAGCCGTGTTCAGCCTCAAAGGAAAACCGCTCAACACGCACGGCAAAACCAAAAAAGTGGTGTACGAAAACGAAGAATTTGCGCTGCTCCAAGCCGCCCTCGACATTGAAGAAGGTCTTGATAACTTGCGCTATAACCGCGTTGTAATTGCAACTGATGCCGATGTGGACGGTATGCACATCCGGCTTTTACTTATCACGTTCTTTCTAAAATTTTTTCCCGAACTCATCAAAGCCGGACACCTTTATATTTTGCAAACCCCGCTATTTCGTGTACGAAACAAAAAAGTTACACGCTATTGCTACTCCGAAGATGAGCGCGTTGCCGCCATAAACGAGTTGGGTAAAACGGCTGAAATCACTCGCTTTAAGGGTCTCGGTGAAATATCGCCCGATGAGTTTAGCAATTTTATTGGCAAAGATATTCGCCTCGACCCGGTTTTGATTAACAAAGAAGAATCCATCGCCAAAATGCTCGACTTTTTCATGGGCAAAAACACCCCCGAACGTCAGGATTTTGTGATTGAAAATTTGAGAAGCGTGGAAGAGGTG
>DYOJ01000619.1 GCA_020720705.1 Acetofilamentum sp. | reverse complement strand
TGACAATTTTTGACTACTATTTGACAAAACTTTCGATTGGAAAATTGAGTATAAATAGCATATAATCAAGTATTTATACGATTTCTTACAGGCACTAAATACAAACTACTCAAAACTCATTACTTATATCAAATCTTCAGCCGGTATCGGATTGTCCAAACTTTGGTTGTATTGGTTCATCGCACGCAAACTCATACCCATGCTTGAAAAACCGCCGTCGTGAAATAGGTTTTGCATGGTAACTTTTTTGGTCAAATCTGAGAATAACGTAATGCAATAATCTGCAAACTCATCGGCAGACGCATTTCCGAGCGGAGACATACGGTCGGTAAAATCCATTAAACCGTCTATGCCTTTCACACCGCTGCCGGCTGTAGTTAAGGTCGGAGATTGCGAAATTGTATTTACTCGAATTTTTTTCTCACGTCCGTAAATGTATCCGAAACTTCGGGCGATGGATTCCAACATCGCTTTAGCATCAGCCATATCGTTGTATCCGTATAAGGTGCGTTGAGCCGCTACATACGACAAAGCAATCACAGACCCCCATTCGTTAATGGCATCAAGTTTTTTTGCGGTTTGCAGTACTTTATGAAATGAAACTGCCGAAATATCTATCGTTTTTTGCAGATAAGCATAGTTAACTTCGTCGTATTTCAGACCTTTGCGCACGTTCATAGACATTGCTACGGAGTGTAATATAAAGTCAAATTTGCCCCCGAAATGCTCCATCGTTTTTTGAATTAATTGCTCGAGGTCTTTTTCATTCGTAGCATCAGCCGGCACTACGATTGAGTTCGTTTTTGCGGCAAGTTCGTCAATCGTGCCGAATCGTAACGATACGGGTGTGTTTGTAAGCACCAATTCGGCGCCTTCTTCAAAGGCACGCTCGGCAACTTTCCATGCCAACGATTTGTCGTTCAATGCTCCGAATATCAGTCCTTTTTTTCCTTTCAAAAGATTATACATAGCATACTATTTATTGGATTCGACTGCAAAGATAAACGATTTTTTCAAAAATCATGCTTTAGGGCAGATATTTGTGCCGGATAGATGTTGTTCCGGAAAGAATTAAGTAATGAAACAATTTGAAAATTAGAAAATATTTAATTCAAATTCAATAAATTACAAAATTTGAATATGCAAATAAATTTGTCCGGTTACATATAAACAAAGCATAATAGTTTCATCTCTAAGTTGTTAGTAATCAAACGTTACCAACAATTATTCATTTTCATTAATAATTTTTCATTCTAAGGATTTGCAACGTGATATTATTTCTACCTTGTTTACGTGAAGCGGAAGAGTCGTGTGAGCTGAGAGGTTCAAGCACGGTTCCGTGAGAGGATTAGGGGTGAGACTCCCCTTTTTCTACTCGATATAATTTGTTTTTCAATCTATAACGCAACATTTTTCTGAGTAAATTTTACAGTTTGATAAAAATTTTTTAGCAGAAATGGTAATAATTCATTTAATTTTATATTTTGTTTTGTTATCCAATTTCTTATTTCATTATCAATTGGAAATTCATTCAAAACTATCCATTGAATTTGACCGGAAGAAATGTCATTTTCTGTTATTTCCGGAATATCGTTGCAATCAATATTTTCATCGTCATAGAATATTAAATTTTCAGGAACTCTAATTAAATTCTTGTTTAGGAAAGTTACTTCCTTGACCGGTACTTGTTCATTGTTAAAATCTATATTTTCTTGTGCTAATTGTTTACCATTTTTAAGCAATTCAATTGCGTCTTTCCAATAAATTTTGCTTTCCATATTATTGATTATTATAAATTTCACGTTCTTTTTTCTTGGCATACCTTGCTGAGATTATACGGTAAGTTGTTTCACGTATTGTAAAAACTACAACAATTATTGTATCTGTAAATTTTCCAATTGTTATCCAACGGTCTTCTCTGTAATCATTTCGCAAATCAGGTGATGTTTTTCTGTTTTCATCTTTAA
>DYOJ01000618.1 GCA_020720705.1 Acetofilamentum sp. | reverse complement strand
CTTTCTAAAAAATTTGCCACCGTAATTTTCGTCATAACTGTAAAAACTACCTTTGGTTTCTATACTGAATTTTTGTCCGGAACCTTTCAACAGGAAGTTATCCAAAGATTTATAATCTAATATTAAAAGAGGGTCGCATTTTTCATATTCGTTCAAATTTCTATCCGTTACAAATTGGGTGGCGGAAATATCAATATTATTTGTGGCATCAACAGGAACCAATTTACATTTATCATTGTCCCAGCTATAAGATTGACCCATTCCTGTGGCATCATATAGACCACCTGTGGGATACGTCCAAATTACATAGGATGGGTTTAAGGGTTGCAACATCCCAAATGGCGCCATATAAGGCTTGATAAATATAGACATTCTATCCAAAGTATTTTGACCCGAACTTGAAGAAATATGTGTACAGGTAAAGATTTCATTGCCTTTTGCATCATGTACATATCCCATTGATTTACTTCGCTTATGGACTATAACCGGATATTTTTTTTCAAATGATGGCGTTGAAAAATCGGCGTTTTCATATTTTGTAACATGAGAATATCCGCCTAAAATGGGACAACTGTCATCGGGCGAACATTCCCTTCGGGTTTGTGGATAATTGATAAGTCGCTCCAAACGAAATTTCATAATTTCTACACTCATAAAGCCCGAAACTTGAATAATTCCTAAACTGTATTCAGGATCTTTTTTATCGGCATAAGGATGTGTAGTGGAATCAAAAACAGTGATAACATAATAGGCTTCGATTAAGTCGGGATTTGTTTTGTTTTGGGCATTCAACATAAACGCATTCCATAGAAAAATTAGAATGAAAAGACTATTTGAGATACGTGTTATCATGTATTTAATTTTTATAGGGTTAATTTTTAGTTTTTAAATGACATCGAGACCAAAGACTTCAGGACTACAAGACTGACTACTAATGAACCGATAGATATGACCTGTTGCCGGCTTGGTAAAGGGATGTCTCATTTTATAAAACCATAAGGTAAACAAAGTTATACCTGCTCAATATCAATGTTCATCTTCCGGGAAGTATAGTTTGTAATAGTATGCTGCACTCAATTTACTGAGGTATTCATTAACTAATTTTAAACCAAAAATAGGGTTATCTACTTCGGAGCTTTGGATGCCGATAGCTGCATTTGACAATTGATTTGTTACTTTATGGAGCTCTATATAATCTAAATAACTGCTTTTAATCATAGACAAATGTTTTGTCAAAATATCTTGGTATCGTGGCGTATTATTATCGCAGATTTTTATTTGTTCCTCTCTTATTTTTTGAGCGAGTGCTTCCATTTCCGGACCTTGACCGTAGTCAATTCCACCGAGTTCAAGCCATTTAGTTTTCCAATTTTGGATATTTTCATACATTTTATTGCGTTCTATGGTATCATTTTTAAAATCGGCGTAAAGCTTTTCTATTCTGTGATTGTCGGCTTGAATTTTATCGGTTAATGTTTTTTGTTTGTTTATCAAACTGCTTAATTTTTCCGAGTTGTTTTTGCTCGTTTGGTTTGTAGGGTTGGTTTTTTGCTTTTGCATCTGATTTGCAGTATATTGTTCTGCATACTTTTGCTTGTCTTTTTCACTCATTTGGGATAATTTTTGGGCTTCCGCAAGATTCATATTTCCTTGTTTTTTGAGCGCATCGTTGATGAGTGCTTCCTTGTCGGATTCCGACAATTTTTCTTTGTTTTTTAGTTTTGCCATATTTTCATCGGAAATGCCATATTCTTGCGTCAGTTTTTTTTCAGCATTTCTTTTGGCAATGTCTTCGTTTTGATCTGCATTGGTTTGCGCTTCATCATTTAGTTTTTCCAACTTCTCATCTATTTCTCCTTTTAACGATGAAATAGATTCATGAAATTTGGCAACTTCTTGTCGGGTTACATTGCATTGGTTCAATTGAATATCAGATGCTTTGCTTATAAAGGCTTCTACGGTGGATTG
>DYOJ01000052.1 GCA_020720705.1 Acetofilamentum sp. | reverse complement strand
GTATTCTTTTTTCAAATTCAGCATCACACAAAAACGGTTTTTTAGAGCGAATCTTCAATAAAGTTAAACTCCCTCTCGACACCGGTGGATTAAATAAAAAAATTTTTGATTACGTCCACAACTCTAAGCCGGATTTAGTTTTTATCGTAAAAGGAAATTTAATTCGACCGAAAACCCTGCGATTTTTGAAAAATAAAAACATTAAAATTGTTTCATGGTCGCTTGATGATATGTACGCATGGCATAACAGATCAGTCTATTATACGTTAGGACTAAAAATTTATGATTTGGTTGTTACATCAAAAACATACAATTGTAATAAAAATGAATTGCCTTCTCTGGGAGCAAAAGTTCTATACCAACCTCAATCATACTATCCTGAAATTCAACCCTATACCCCTGAATGCCAAAAATCGGAATTCGCACACGATGTGCTTTTTGTAGGCACTTTTGAGGAAGACCGATTTCGACGTTTATTGTATTTAGCAGAAACCGGAATACAAGTACACATCTACGGATGGGCAAAGAAATATGCAATATCACCTCATAAAAATTTAATTTTTCATGAAAACCATCTCTACGGAAGTGATTTCACACAATCTTTCAAATGTTCAAAAATCAGTTTGAATTTTCTTCGAAAAAAGAACCGAGATTTACACACGTCGCGAAGTATTGAAATTCCTTGGAGCGGCGGTTTTATGCTCGCAGAACGGACACAGGAGCACTCGGATTTGTTCGAAGAAGGCAAAGAAGCTGAATATTTCTCTACAAATGAAGAGCTTGTTTCAAAAATAAAATTCTATTTGCAAAATGATGAGTTAAGAAAGCAAATTGCAGAAAACGGTCATAAAAAATGTATTACAGGAGGTTATGGAATTGATGAAAGAGTGTCTATAATAATCACAAAAATATTTAATAATGGAAATTGAAGAAATATTAGCTTGTCCTAACAAACATTCGGACTTCGAAATAAAGGACGGGAAATATACTTGTAAAATCTGTAAACATGAATACGATTCAAATGATGGTGTTATTGTAACTTCTAATATGGATTCGTTTTACGAGGGAACTTATTTAAACAGAATAAATTACAATCCAAAGAATAAAAATTTAGCAACCAACTTCCCTTTAAATTTTATTAATGGAGGGTATTTGAAAGCCGTAAAGCAAAATGTTCCGCCGAACAGTGTAATCGTTGAAATGGGTTGCGGCGGAGGAGTGCGATATTTTGGAGAGCGATATAATACAATTGGAATGGATATTTCTTTAAATTCCTTAAAATATTCATTAGAGATATACAAACATTGTATCCAAACTGATATAGCAGAAAAAATACCGCTAAAAGACTGTTCGGTCGATGCTGTTGTGAGTTCGTTCTTTTGGGAACATGTACTGCCGGAATTAAAGCCAAAAATATTATTAGAAATATATCGCATATTAAAACCCGGCGGGAAAATAATTTTTATTTATGACGTAGAAACCCAAAATCCAATATTAAAAAGACTTAAAACCAAAGATATTCTTGGCTACAAAAAAATGTTCATAGATAAAGATGGGCATGTGGGTTATCAAACACCTATCGAAAATAAGAAAATATTTGAAAGTTGTGGTTTTGAAGTGTTATCACATTTTGGTATGGAACGAACTGTTTTCATGTCTCAATCCGTATACAAAAAAATAAAAGAGCTTGATGGATTTTTGGGCTTAATCGGCAAAGTTGGAAACATATTTGACACAAGATTTCTTTTATATGTTCATATATTTTTTTTGTGGCTATTTGATAACTCCGTTGGCAGATTATTCCCAATAGCAAAATCACGAATAATAAGAACAATCGCAAAAAAAAATGAAAAGTGAAATCATAATTGTAACATATTCACATCCGGAGGCATATCCACCTATTTTGAGTGCAATAGAAGAATTTTCAAAACGAGGGCATAAAATTGAGATTATCTGTCGAAATTTGTTAAAAACCGAATGGAAATATCCTGCTAACGTAACACTCACAAACACAACAGAATTTGCCGCTATATTTGAATCTGAAAAAAAAACACAAAGACAAAAATTACAAGAATTTCTTATTTTTTCACGAATATTGAGAAAAAGGTTCAAACAAAATCATGAAAAAGTTTTCATGATTAATGACTCCATACCTTTGTTCGCCTTGTTTTTTGCAACGCTATTGCTTGGCAGAAAAAAAAATAAGATTTGGTATCATAATCATGACACATCTGACATAAAAGCAAACCGAAAATTTTCCGTAGGTTGGTGGGCTGCATTTTTTGAGCCGAGACTAATGAAAAAACTTGATATTTTCTCTTTACCTGCAGAAGAACGCAAACAATTCTTTAATCTGTCAAATTTCAAGGGAAAAATCGCTTTCATACCCAACTTTCCAAAACTTGAAGTTTGGCTAAATCATAGCTTAAGAAATAAGATTAACATGTCCTTCAAAATATTATATCAGGGTACTATTGGACATGATCATGGATTTGAAGAATTGTTAAGAATTATATCAAAAAAAAATCAAATTAGACAAACGGAACTTCATCTTGTTGGCAGAGTGCGAAAGAATTACCTTTCCGAACTTACAAAACTTTCATTAAAGCTAAATTGTTCTGATTTATTTCACTATCATGGCGAAATGACTTATGCAGGTTTGTTCGATTTTACACCGAATTTCGATTTAGGAATTGCAATTCACAAACCGACAAATGAATCATACTCCACTGCAGCAACGGCTTCTAACAAAATATTTGAATATGCAGCCTCAGGTTTACCCGTCTTGTTTTACGACTCCGAACACTATCGGGCATACTACGGCAACAAACCGTGGGCGTTCTTTACGGATTTGTCAGAAGACAATTTGACAGAACAAGTAAATACTATTATTTCTGCCGATTCTGAAATAAGAAACGCTGCTCGATTGGATTTTGAAAATCATTACAATTATGAAGTTTATTTTGAGAAATTTTATTCGGAATTTATAAAAGTCGATTAGGATAATAGTTCGTTAATGTTTTTTTTGTAAAATATTGATTTTCAGACAATTATAATGTAAAATATTTCAAATTTGAAAATTATTTGTAACTAATTGGAAATAAGCAATTTGAGTCTAATATCTAACGTCTAAATTCTAAAATCTAACGAAGTATTGAACAAACTACTTAATATTTAAGATTATGACAAACTTATGAATAGAGCACATAAAACCTTCGAAATAGGAATATCATTTTTGGTATTGATCATATTTATAGTTTCCGGAGAATACATTTGGTCGAGTATCGGTCTGGCATTCACCGCTTACATTTTTTTGCGTTTTTTCTTCGATGTTTCTCACTCTATTGATATAAGAAATCTCATAATTTTAATGCCTGTTATTCAATGGGTAATGGGACCTTGGCTTGCATATAACTTCTCTACGGATGAAGATTTTTACTTTATGATGGTCGATGAAGAGGTCTATATGCAATTTGCAGTACCTTCAATCTTAGCATACTCCATAGGGTTATTCGCTTTTATTAAGCATCAAGACCTAAATATTTCAAGTATCATTCAAGCCACAAGCAAATTTTTGCAGCGAAATAAAAATGTTGATTATTATTTTGTTATAGTCGGCATCATTCTATACGCAACAAACAAATATTTGCCGTCACAGCTTGCATATATCGGATTTCTTTTAGGAAATTTGCATTTTATCGGCGTATTTTTCATCGCAATTAATCCAAATAGAAAACAGAAACCTCTTCTAATCAGTTCGATACTTTTTATCGCATTAGTGTTGTCTATAAATCAGGCTTTATTCCACACTCTTATACTTTGGTTTATTTTTATATTTCTAATCTTTTCTGCAATAAAAAAAACAACAACGCTGAAAAAAATCATTATTATTTCTTCGATGATAGTTTTCGCAATTATCTTGCAATCTATAAAACAGCAATTCAGAGCAGTAATTTGGTCAGAAAAGGGAAGCGAAATAGGTGCATTTGAAAAAACAAACCTTCTTTTCGAGTTAGCAAACGAAAGAGTCGCAACAGAAGGTTATTTTGAATCAGAGTCGAATATAAATAACATGATAAGCCGTATCAATCAAGGCTGGATTATCGCGCGAGTATTATATCATGTACCTTATTTTGAACCTTATGCTGAGGGTGAAACCATATATTCCGGATTAATAAGCACATTAGTACCCAGAATAATATGGGCAACAAAGGAAGAGTCCGGCGGAAAAAGCAAATTCACTCGGTTTACAGGTCGGAAATTAGAAAAAGGAACATCAATGAATATAAGTATTTTAGGAGAATCCTATGCAAATTTTGGAGCAAACGGAAGCTTGTTTTTTATGTTCTTCTTTGGAATTCTTCTAAATTATAGTTACGCTTTTCTGAAAAAAAAAATTATCAAAAAACCATTACTGCTTTTTTTTATTCCCATAATTTATCTTCAGGTTATTAAAGCCGAAACAGACTTTGTAACAGTTTTGAATCACTTAGTAAAAGCCGGTGTATTCGTATTTATTTTATTTTGGGGCATGAACAAATTTTTAAACATTCGTTTGTAAATGAAACTAACATATATCTTCCGCCATCCGTCGCCTGTTTTTCATAGTATTGAGGAGCAGTTTTTTGCCGTGCAAAATTATTTGCCAAAATCTGTGGAGTTTCAAAATGTGTTTGCAAAATATGACAGTAAGGGTTTGCTCAAACGAATCGCTATATCTTTACAATTTGCATTTAATCAAGCAGATGTAAATCATATCACCGGCGATATTCATTTTGTGGCTTTGTTTCTAAAAAAACGAAAAACCATTCTGACCGTGCACGATATAGGCTCGGTTCTCAACGCTTCGGGGCTGAAAAATAAAATTTTGCGCTATTTTTGGTTTACAATGCCGTTTGCGCGTGTGTGCAAGGTTACCGTGATTTCGGAATTTACGAAACGCGAAATTCTTAAAACTTTCAAAATCAATCCCGAAAAAATTACGGTTGTGCCCGATTGTATTTCGGATGCGTTTACTTTTTCACCCAAAGAATTTAATTCAACTCGTCCGAATATTTTGCAAATCGGCACGAAAGACAACAAAAATTTGCCGCGACTTGTTGATGCTTTACGCGGTATTCCGTGCACGCTGACTATTGTCGGCAGGCTCACAAATGACCAACGCCGCATGTTAAGCGATGCTGAAATCGACTATCAAAACGCGTTCAACCTGCCGTTTGCCGACATTGTGAAACTTTACCGGCGTGCCGATATTGTTTGCTTTGTTTCTCTTTACGAAGGTTTCGGAGTGCCGGTTTTAGAAGCTCAAGCAACCGGCAGAGCTTTGATTACAAGCAATATAGCTCCGATGTGCGACGTTGCAGGCTCAGGTGCTATTACAGTAAATCCGTATGAAATTTCCGAAATTCGCGAAGCCTTATTACGAATTATTGAAGATGAGAATTTACGAAATGGCATCATTTCCAAAGGCTTGGAAAACGTAAAACAATACACGGCGCAAGCCGTCGCAAACCGCTATATGGAAATCTACAACGAAATTTCGAACTCACAATAATTCTAAATATTCACAAAAAATCATTACTTTTGCACATTATTGAACAAAAATAAAAACATGGAAACGGTTTTAAGCGGAATACGATCGACAGGAAATTTGCATTTAGGCAACTATTTCGGCGCAGTGCGCAATTTTGTAAAAATGCAGGACAACAACAACTGCTTTTTCTTTATTGCTGATTATCACTCACTTACAACCTACCCTACCCCACACGATTTGCACAACAATGTAAAAATGGTTTTGGCAGAATATCTTGCCGCCGGCTTAGATCCCGAAAAATCAGCAATTTTTGTACAAAGCGATGTGCCCGAAATTCCGGAATTTTACCTTCTGTTGGTCATGAACGCTTATGTGGGCGAACTGGAGCGCACAACAACTTTCAAAGACAAAGTGCGCACACAGCCCGAAAACGTAAACGCAGGTTTGCTCACGTATCCGGTGCTCATGGCGGCTGATATTCTGATACATAACGCGGACAAAGTGCCTGTGGGCAAAGACCAGGAACAAAACCTTGAAATGGCGCGCAAATTCGCCCGTCGATTCAATCACATGTATAAAGTCGATTATTTCAAAGACCCTGAACCCTACAATTTCGGCGAAGACCTTGTGAAAGTGCCGGGCTTGGACGGCTCCGGCAAAATGGGCAAAACAGCCGGAAACGGACTTTATTTGATAGACGACGACAAAACCATTCGCCAAAAAGTCATGCGTGCAGTAACAGACTCAGGCCCGACTACGCCAAATTCGCCTGTTTCAGAACCAATTCAAAACTTATTTTTAATTATGAATTTGGTATCACAACCGGAAACATTATCGTTTTATAAAGAAAAATACGCCGACTGCTCCATTCGTTACGGCGATTTGAAAAAGCAACTTGCAGAAGACATCGTTACTTACATAACGCCTATACGTGAGCGCATTACGGGAATTATTAACGATGAAGCCTACCTGCGAAAAGTCTCAAAACTCGGAGCCGAAAAAGCTCGTGCAAGTGCCTCTAAAACCTTAAAAGACGTACGTGAAATTATCGGATTTAAGACATTTTAATCTGTTAATCAGCAATTTAACTTCTAATAACACAGCTAAAATAGGATTTGTGGAATTTAATGCGTAATATTGGCGAATATTTATCAATTCGTTTTTTAAATGATTAAATCGCATACGTTTCACATTCCGGTCATGGGTATCGGTTACACGATTGACACGCCGGTAAAGGTGTCACACTTGGGCATTTCGTCCGTAATTTCATTGGTCGATGATATGCTCATTGAAAAAATGCGCGAGTTTCATTCTCGTAAACGAAATATCCCGTTTGAAGGCATCAGCACTAAAATAGAAAACTTCCGTGCAAAGCGTATCACTGCGTATCTTAATATGGTGGATGATATTGTAAATCAGAAGTTTAGCCTTCTAAAGCAGTCCTTTCGAGAAAAAGCTGAAGACTTTGAAAAATACATCGCCTCACTACCCAACTACGAACACTTAAAAACTGAATTTAAAAAACTCAAGACGGATTCCGAAATTTCGCGTTTTTTTGACAGAATGCGCGAATCCATGAAACTTGGCTCAATAGATGTCAATATTATGACAAAATTGGACAAGGAAAATTACCAAGACGGCACAAAACTCCCAATCGAATACAACGATGCACATGCCGCATTGCGTGGTTTTGCCGAAAGTAAATTGAAGTCGTCCGTTGTTTTATCCGCAGGAATAAATCCCGCACTTTACAGCTATATCGAACAGTTCGACGATTTTTATCCGAACGAAACGGGGCATATCAAGAAAAATATAATTTTGAAAGTCAGCGATTACAAATCTGCGCTAATTCAAGGTAAGTTTTTGGCAAAGAAGGGCTTATGGGTTTCAGAATTTCGGGTTGAATCCGGATTAAATTGCGGCGGACATGCTTTTGCAACCGAAGGTTTTTTGATGGGTCCAATTTTGGAAGATTTTAAACAAAACCGAGAAAATTTATCTAAATCAATCTTTGAACTCTATGCACCTGCCTTAGATGCAAAGAAAAAACAAATTCCGGCACAAATGCCCAACATAAAAATCACAGCTCAAGGCGGTATCGGAACGGCACAAGAACACGATTTTATGATGGACTATTATGGATTAGATGCTGTTGGTTGGGGTTCGCCGTTTTTGTTGGTTCCGGAAATAATTGATGTGGACACGGACACACTCGAACTGCTGAAAAAAGCCAAAGAAGACGACTTGTATTTGAGTAATATTTCGCCTTTAGGCGTGCCCTTCAATAACTTACGAGGAAATTCGGAAGACGAAATCAAAAATTTGCGTATCGCCTCCGGTAAGCCGGGAGCTGTGTGTAAAAAACAATATTTAAAGCTTAACAGCGAATATCCTGAGGCAACGTTGTGTATGGGGTCGAACACGTATCAACAGAAAAAAATCAAGGAATTATCGGCTGAAAACCTCTCAAAATCAGAGTATAACAAAAAGTTCAAGGCAATTACGGACCGCTCGTGTCTGTGCGTTGGTTTGGGAACGGCATCGTTACTGACAAACGATTTGGACACTTCTTTTGAAGGTAACGGTGTTTCGGTTTGTCCGGGTCCGAATTTGGCATATTTCTCCGACGAATATTCACTGAATCAAATGATTGGTCATATTTACGGACGTTTGAACATTATCAAGCGTAAAGATCGTCCGAATGTTTTCCTTAAAGAAATTGAACTGTATATCAGTTACTTAAAGTCCAAAATTTCAGAATTTGGCTATAATATTCCCGAAAAACAAATAAAACAATTTCAAACCTTCAAAAATAATTTGAATGCAGGAATAAGTTATTATGCGGATTTATTTTCAAAATATAAATCCAAAATAAGTGATGACAGAGGTTCTTTTAGCAAAGAATTACAAAAATTGAAAACAGACTTAGAGTTTGTTTCTGTTGAAAATCCGAAGCATAAAGAATCTACAACTATCTAAATTTTAATTTTGTACCAAGACTTGAGAATTAAGCCCAAGCCTTGGTGCAAAGTTCGATAATACGTGTTTTTGCTTTATTTTTGAAATATTCTTCGGATACTATATTGCGCTGATACATTTCGAGCATTTTGCTCTGAAGTCCAAAAAACGTTACAAGAACGTCTTCAATTTCAGTATCCGCACCGACTTCGCCCGTAAGCCTTCCTTTTTCGTGCAGTTTTTCTCCAATTTTCCGAATATCAAGCCTTACTTTTTCAGGAAAATCGAAACTGTGATCGTGCGCCAACACTACATAAAACTGAATCAAAACAGGATTTGAAGTGTAGGATTGTAAAATAAAATTGCAAATATTTTCCATAACTTCCCTTACAGTTTCCTTTTTCGGAATGATGTCAAAAATGAAACCGTGAAACGCATCGCGGTTTTCAACAAACAGGCTTTCAACAAGTTCACATTTGTTTTTGTAATGTCTGTACAAATAGCCGTCCGAGACGCCGGCTTCAGTTGCAATAACCGAAATAGTTGCACCAAAATAGCCTTTTTCAACAACAGTTTTAATTGTTGCCAGCTTTACTCGTTCTATTTTTTCGGTATCGGTTTGTCGCATCTTATTGGTTTCTATTTACTTAAACTCCACTCAAATCCGGTTTTAGTATCTTTTATTTCGAAACCTAATGAAGTAAGCTCGTTTCGGATTTTATCGGACATCGCCCAATTTTTTTCCGCTTTTGCCATCATTCTCATATTTAGCAATAAATCAACAACTTCCGAGAGTTTATTCAAATTTTCATTGGCTGCTTCCATTGGCAAAAGTCCGAGTATGTCAAACACAATATCCTTCATAATAGATTGTAAATGAAACAAATCGTTTGCTTCAATCGTGTCATTTCCTGCGGCTATTGTATTGATGAGTTTTACGGCATCAAATAAATGCGCTATCAGAATCGGCGTATTGAAATCGTCGTCAAGGGCTTCAAAGAATTTATTAATCAACGCTTTCACATCAGCATTCCCGTCGTCTGTTGCTTTCAAATTCGCAAGGGTTTCCATGCCGGTCAGTAGGCGTTGAAGCCCTTTTTCAGCGGCTTGCAGCGCGGAATTTGAAAAATCCAACGGGTTTCGGTAATGCGCCTGAAGCATGAAAAAACGCACAACCATCGGATGATAAGCCTGTTCGAGCATTGGGTGATTGCCGGCAAAAAAATCTTCGAGTGTTATGAAATTTCCGAGCGACTTGCCCATTTTCTGCCCGTTGATGGTTATCATATTGTTGTGCATCCAAAATTTTACAGCATCCTTTCCGGAAGCAGCTTTGTTCTGAGCTATTTCGCACTCGTGATGCGGAAACTGCAAGTCGAGCCCGCCGCCGTGAATGTCAAATTCTTCGCCTAAATACTTGGTACTCATAGCAGAACATTCCAAATGCCATCCCGGAAATCCCGTGCTCCACTCGGAATTCCAACGCATAATGTGTTCGGGCGAGGCTTTTTTCCAGAGCGCGAAATCGGCATTGTTGCGTTTTTCGCTTTGCCCGTCGAGCACGCGCGTGTTGGAAAGTAAATCCTCCACTACCCTACCCGACAGCTTACCGTAATGATTTTTTTGAGAATACGTTTCTACATCAAAATACACCGAACCGTTTGATTCATAAGCAAATCCGGAGGCTAAAATTCTTCGAATCATTTCAATTTGTTCCAAAATATGTCCGGACGCGTGCGGTTCAATGCTTGGCGGAAGTGTATTGAGCTGCGCCACGTTTTTATGATAACCGTTCGTGTAATATTGTGCAACTTCCATTGGTTCAAGCTGTTCCAAACGAGCTTTTTTGGCAATTTTATCTTCGCCTTCGTCGGCATCGTTTTCCAAATGCCCAACATCGGTAATATTGCGAACGTATCGAACTTTGTAGCCCAAATATTTTAAATAACGGAAAACTAAATCGAACGTTACAGCCGGACGGGCATGTCCCAAGTGCGCATCGCCATACACGGTCGGTCCGCACACGTACATGCCTACGAAGGGCGGATGTATGGCTTCGAATTTCTTTTTTCTTCGAGTTAGTGTGTTGTAAATATGCAAATTATGTTCCATATCGGAAAATTTATTTCAAGATACAAAGATATAATTTTTCAGTTTAAAAAAAACAGTTTAGACTTCAGAAATCACAAGCTGTGCATGAGTGTTACACTAACTTTTTCAATTTTGCCTCCCATCGGCGGATTCAACTTAGAAACTTTTACACTTGCTTTGTGAATCCCTGACAAATTTAGAAACAAAGCGTCTAAGATACGTTGTGCCAAGTGTTCAAGCAGATACGATTTGTTTTTCATCTGCTCTGCAACAATTTTATAGGCGGTTTGATAATTTAAAGCGTCGTGAATATCATCTGTTTTTCCGGCTGCCTTGCAATCTGTTTCAATGCGCAAGTCAATCAAAAATTTGTTGCCAACAATCTGTTCTTCGGCATAATGCCCGTGAAAAGCATAAAATTCCATGCCTTCAATTTCAATAATTCCCATCGCTAATTTTCGGCAAACTTAGGCAAAATTCAGTTTCTTTTACGAATTTATATTCAAAAAGGATGTTTAAAATCTATGAGTCCAGTATAAAAAGTCATAAAGTTGAAAGTTTGTAAAGTTAAATTATTGATAATAAGCAATTTACTTAAATTATAAAATATTTTTAAAAGCACTGATAATCAAGCATATAGATTGTTTAGCTAAAATAAAACAGGCTTTTTAGACCGGACTCACTTAAATTATAAAATATTTTTAAAAGCACTGATAATCAAGCATATAGATTGTTTAGCTAAAATAAAACAGGCTTTT
>DYOJ01000617.1 GCA_020720705.1 Acetofilamentum sp. | reverse complement strand
TGTTTTCACCTCAAAGCCTTAAATATCAGGTGAAAACACCTGATATGTGCAGAGATTTTTTATTACAGGAAACGATTATTCAGATTACAATTGCGGACCGGCAGCAACTAATATTTCTGCTTCCGGGTGGTCGGTAAATCGTTTGAAATTATCAATAAATTTTTGTCCGAGCGTTTGTGCGGCACTCTCCCACTCCGCCGGATTTGCCCACGCATTTCGGGGGTTCAACATTTTAGAATCTACGCCGTCAATGTGTTTCGGAATCTGTAGATTGAAAATCGGCAGAGTTTCAAACTCGGCTTTGTCTAAAGAACCGTCTAATACAGCGTTGATGATTTTTCGGGTCGAAGGTAAATCAATTCGCTTACCTGTGCCGAATGCTCCTCCAATCCAACCTGTATTAATAAGGTATGCCGTTGCTCCCTGTTGCTCCATTTTTCGGATAAGTTCGTGAGCATATTTTGTGGGGTCTAATAACAAAAAAGCTGCACCGAAGCATGCCGAGAAAGCCGGTTTCGGTTCTTTTATACCGCGCTCTGTTCCTGCTAATTTTGCGGTGTATCCGGTAATAAAATGGTATTTTGTTTGGTCGAAAGTCAGTTTTGAGACCGGCGGCAATACGCCGAAGGCATCAGCGGTCAAAAAGATAACTTTCTTGGCATGTCCGGCTTTTGAAACAGGTTTTACTATATTATCAATGTGATAAATCGGGTACGAAACTCGCGTATTTTCGGTTTTACGATTGCTCTTGTAATCAATTTTTCCGGATTCTGCATCGAAATCAACATTTTCAAGCAGGGCATCTCTTTTTATTGCACGGTAAATATCAGGTTCTTTTTCCGGGTCGAGGTCTATGGTTTTAGCATAGCAACCTCCTTCAAAATTGAATACCCCGTTATCGTCCCAGCCGTGCTCGTCATCGCCGATGAGTGCACGGTTCGGGTCGGCAGAAAGTGTGGTTTTTCCGGTGCCTGACAATCCGAAAAATATAGCAACATCTCCGTCTTTTCCGACATTTGCCGAGCAGTGCATTGAGGCAATACCTTTGAGCGGCAAGTAATAATTCATGACGGAAAAAATACCTTTTTTCATTTCGCCTCCATACCATGTTCCGCCAATGACAGCCATGCGTTCTTTTAAATTGAAGGCTGCAAAAACTTCGGAATTTAAGCCCATTTCTTTCCACCTTTCGCAGGTTGTTTTTGAAGCGGTGAACACCACAAAATCCGGCTCAAAATTCGTGAGTTCTTCTTCGCTCGGTCTGATAAACATATTTTTCACAAAATGTGCCTGCCAAGCAACTTCAACAATAAATCGAACTTTCAAGCGTGTGTCTTCGTTTGCTCCGGCGTATCCGTCCACCACGTATATGTTTTCGCCTGAAAGTTGTTTGACGCTGCGTGTTTTCATGCGCGTCCAAGTTTCTTCCGAAATCGGTTTATTATCAGAGCTGCGGGTTGGGGTTTTCCACCATACATTGTGTTTTGAGGATTCTTCCTCCACAATATATTTGTCCTGAGGCGAGCGTCCGGTGAAAATACCTGTATCTACGGCTACGGCGCCGCTTTCGGTTACAAACCCGCGCTCAAATCCTTCGAGCTTCTCATTGGTTTCATGTTCGAACAACAATTCATACGAAGGATTGTGGTAAATTTCTTTTACATCTTCAATTCCGTACTTATTAAGGGCTTTTACTAATTTGTCCATAAATTTACCTTTTTTTCCGTTATGTGTGCAAAAATAAAAAAGTGAGCGTAAACGTTTGCATAATCTATTTTATAACATATTTATCGGAGTTATATAATGATATATTTAATTGTATATCAATAATTTGCACAAATGGAATATTGTTCTTACAAAAGTTTGTGAATATATTTTACAAGATATTGATTTTTTGAAAATTAGAATAGAAAATAGGTATCCACTCAAAAAAGTATGGTAAAATTATATCTTCCTAAATATCAACAAAT
>DYOJ01000616.1 GCA_020720705.1 Acetofilamentum sp. | reverse complement strand
GTTTCAATTGAATTTCCGCCGGATTTCAACATAATTTCAAAAAAAACAGCATCAAAAAAGTCGAAACTTTTTCAATGCTGTTTGAGTTTATTGTTGAAGATGAACTATTTAGCGTGGAATACAAGCTACTCCGGGCAACACTTTGCCTTCTAAAAATTCGAGCATCGCACCGCCGCCGGTCGAAACATAACTGACTTTATCCTGCATGGCGTATTTGTTAATTGCAGCTACAGAATCGCCGCCTCCGATAAGGGTGAATGCACCTTTTAATGTAGCTTTCACTAAGGATTTTGCGATTTCAACGGTTCCTTTTTCAAATTTCTCCATCTCAAAAACGCCCGCAGGTCCGTTCCAAAGCACAACTGCCGAGTTTTCAATAATTTCCGAGAAAAGTTGAATGGTTTTATCTCCGATATCAAGTCCCATCCATCCGTCGGGTATTTGGTCAATGGCTGAAAGTTGGACGTTTGCATCCGGAGCAAATTTATCAGCGTTCACACTGTCCACCGGCAAATATAATTTCACACCGAGTTCTTTTGCTTTTGCAATCACAGCTAAAGCGGTGTCTGTAAAATCGTCTTCAACAAGCGAAGAGCCGATTTTTCCGCCCATTGCTTTTACAAAAGTATAAGTCATTCCGCCTCCGATAATCAGATTATTAACGTTAGGCAAAAGATTTTCGATAATTGTGATTTTACTCGAAACTTTTGCACCTCCGATAATTGCAGTTACCGGTTTTCTTTTGCTTTTCAATACTTGGTCGAGGCTGTGTAATTCGCCTTCCATGACATAACCGAATAATTTGTGGTCTGCATCAAAAAAGTCAGCAATGACTGCGGTTGAAGCGTGAGCACGATGCGCGGTTCCAAAAGCATCGTTGATATACACATCTGCTAATTTGGCGAGTTTACCGGCAAATTCTTTATCTCCTTTTTCTTCTTCGGCATAAAAACGCAAATTTTCCAACAACAAAACTTCACCCGGTTTGAGGTCGGCAGCTGCTTTTTCGGCAACTTCACCGATACAGTCGGCAGCGAATTTTACGTTCTTTCCGGTAAGTTCTTCGATTTTAGCAATCACATGCTTGAGCGAATATTTTTCGCTCGCACCTTTCGGACGTCCCAAATGCGACATCAAAATAATTGCACCAGTTTCGGTAACTTTCAGGATAGTCGGGACGGCGGCACGTATTCTCGTATCATCTGTTACTTCAAATTTATCATTCAGAGGCACATTGAAATCCACCCTTGCGATGACTTTTTTTTCTGCAAAATTGTATGTATCTATGGTAAACATGGTAATAGTATTTATGTTCGGGCGTAAAATTAGTAAGTTTTTTTAAAATGAATGTTAATAATTTCTCATTTTTTCAACTAAACCCGGAAAGAAATCCTCTACAGAATTAACAAAATTAGACATAAACAACTTAATAGCTATTGATAACAGAATGATACCAAACACTTTACGAAGAACAGCAACGCCCGTTACGCCTAAAAATTTTTCGATATGTTTTGTTGATTTTAGAACAAAAAATACGATAACCATATTGAACACCAGAGCCGAAATAATTTCAAGGTAGCCATACTCGGCACGTAACGACAACATTGTCGTAATAGACCCCGCTCCGGCTATCAACGGAAACGCAAGCGGAACAATGGAAGCTCCGGCAGGGGTGCCGCCTTTGAAAAGTTCTATCCCCAAAACCATCTCAAGTGCCAGTACAAATAATATCAACGAACCGGCTATGGCAAAGGAAGATATATCCACACCAAAAAGTTTAAGCAAAGCTTCTCCCGTAAAAAGGAACGTAATCAGGATGATAAGAGATACTGCGGTTGCTTTAAACGGTTCTATTCGTTCGCCTCGACTTTTTATGTCTAAAATTATGGGTATCGAACCAACGATATCAATGACCGCAAACATAACCATGAACACGGAGAAGGCATCTATAATATTAAATGTCATATAAT
>DYOJ01000615.1 GCA_020720705.1 Acetofilamentum sp. | reverse complement strand
TATTTTCATGCGAAGACCCTATTGATTATTCGCAAAATGTAAACGATTTAGTTTCAAATGCCGGTCATTTCAACGAGCCGGTTGAATATGACCCTATGATACAAGGTTCGCCGATAGTTACGACCGAAACAGATGAACAAGGAGTCGATTATCAAGTAACAACAACAAATTACAAACGAGCCAAAAAGATTGAATCCTACAAAAGTATTAGTTCATCAAAAAAAGATGGTGTAAACCTCAAAACGTTAAATGATATTTATCCGGGCTCTATAATTCAGGGTAAATACTGGGCTGAAAGCGGGGATTTGACTTCAATCGGTGATTTTGCCAGAAAACCTATCACAATAACAGTTGATGGTGTAGTTTTGGCAAACGGAAATAGCCTGACAGTTGAATCACCATCAAAAGCAACAGTTACAGAGGCTTTGAACACATTATTAGCATCAGATTATTCCGGATTAAGCACAGAATACACGTTTCAGAAATCAGAGGCATATTCTAAAAATCAAGCCGGCTTAGAGTTGGGTTTTAAACCGGCGTGGTTGGGAGACATGTTCAGCGTCAATTTCAGTATTGAAAATACATTCGAGACAAATACGGTTGTGATGTATTTCAAACAAAAGTATTATTCTGTTGAAGTTAATTTGCCCGGAAGTCCATCAGATTTTTTTGCGGATGATGTTGATTTCCCGTCTCTTGAAACAAAAATTACACCGCAGAATCCGGCAGGTTACATCTCTTCCATTGATTTCGGTCGAGTAATAATGGCAAAAGTAACGTCCTCATACTCTGCATCTGAAATCAAAGCATCGGTAGAGGCAGCTTTTAGTGCATTATCAATAAATATTGGCGGACACAGCGAGGAGGTTCTGCGAAATTGTCAATTTGAAGTTCAAGTTCTTGGCGGTTCAGGCAGTCCATTGGTTCAAGATGCGCAGGGTGTAATTGATTTAATAGATTCTGAAATGACACCGACTTATTTAACTTCTGCAAAACCGATTGAGTATCATGTAAGTTATTTGGATGGTGCACCATTTAAAATCGGAGATGTTGTAGAATACTCAAAGATAGAATATATACAAACAACTGACAATCAAAATTTTGATGTAACTGTTTTCGGATTTTACGTTTACAATGATTGTGATTTTTGGTCTTCGGGTGATTTTTCATACACAATAAATATTAACGGTCAAGAAATTTCACAAAATAACATAACATGTAGCGATGGAGCTTTTTTTTCGATAAATCAGACAAAAACAATAAGTTTGCCGAATATAAGCGGTCAAAAGATTGTAATTTCAGGTGAGCTAAAAGAGGACGATGAATTAGTGAAATCGTTTACAAAAGAATTTACTTTCCCTTGGAATGACGCTGATTTGGTCAATGATGTATGGACAATTAGCGGAACGGAAACAGAAGTCTGGGATGAATACTTGCAACGTGCCTCTGACTGTGATGCCTCGTTGCTCTTCAAAATTGTAAAGAAATGATAAAAATATGTGTTTAACATCGCACTTAGCGGTCAGTGGCTGGTGGGTAGCTTGCTTCGTTTCATTCGCTTCGCTCAATCCACTACGCAAGCCGCCCAAAGCCACCGCCGCAAGTGCGTTTTCGTTATTCCGGCAAGATGCTGATTATTAATCAGCGTAACAAATTAATAATCAGCATCTTGCCGGAATAACGAAAAACAATATGCGTATGTTGCGGGATTTCAAGGCACTATCGTTTCAATTTGCACAAATGTTTCTTTCTTGCACTATGTTTCAAGCTACCACAAAAAGCCCGCAATTATCGCATATACAATGTTAAAAATATATTATTCTTTCACTATTTTCGTTGTAAATATTTCTTTATCTGTTTGAATGCTGATGATATAAATTCCGCTCTCAAAACTTGCTAAATCAATCTGTTCGTTTTGTATTGTTACCGTTTTTTCAATTATCTGTTTGCCTGTTATGTCTGAAATTGTTATT
>DYOJ01000614.1 GCA_020720705.1 Acetofilamentum sp. | reverse complement strand
ACTATTTATCAGTGCGTTTTAAGGAATTTGTCCGCAATCTTTGATGATGATTTCGGCTTTTGGTTTTCCTTTTTTCGAGCCATAGCTTTCAATGGTTTTCACTAAGTCGTAATTTTCAATGACTTCGCCAAAAACGACGTGTTTGCCGTCAAGTTGTTCCAAAGTTACGGTCGTGATGAAAAATTGCGAGTTGTTTGTATTTTTGCCGGCATTTGCCATGCTTAGCAAACCGGGTTTCGAGTGTGTTTTGATGAAATTTTCGTCGTTAAACGCTGCACCGTAAATAGATTTTCCACCCGTGCCGTCGCCTTCCGTAATATCTCCCCCCTGTATCATAAAATTCGGGATAATACGATGAAACACACTGCCTTTGAAGCTAAATCCAAGTTCGCCGGTACAGAGTGCTCTGAAATTTTCAGCAGTTTTCGGGACAACATCTGCATAGAGTTCAAACACGATTCTGCCGGCATCCTCACCGTCTATTGAAATGTCGAAAAAAACTTTCGGATTTTCGTTTTGGGCAAAGCCTTCCGCAAAGCAGAACAAGCTGAATATCAATGCAATAATAATAATACTGATTTTTTTCATTTGATTTTAATATTTACATTACAGGAAAACTCACAATTCATTGATTTACTTTATGATAAGCCGAAATTCTTCCGCAAATGTATTTGGAAATTCAATAGAGATTAAAAATAAAAATCCAAAATAAACTTGATATCAACTATTTATGCGTTTCTTGAAACACTATTTATTTACAGAACTCAATATGCGTTTACAACTTTACGCCAATCAGTGTAACATCATCGCGTTGCTCTTCCCTGCCCCGCCAACGGTCAAAAATATCTTTAATAATATCTTGTTGTTCTGTTGCCTGATATTTTGCGACAGAAACAAGTAACTGTTCAAAACGAGCAGAGCCAAAACGGGTTCTGTCCATATTGTTTTGGTCAATAATACCGTCTGAGGTTAAATACAAGTTATCACCTTTGGATAAAATAAATTCGTGATTCTCAAATGCTTGCTTATCGGTTCTGATATTCGTGCCGCCAATACTCCGCCGAGTTCCGCCGATACGTTGCAGTTTTTCGCTTCCGGATTTTACAATGTATAACGGACTTTTTGCTCCTGAAAAAATAACACTGCAACTTGTATCGGATTTTTTCTCATATTTTATCAAACAAATATCCATACCGTCATTATAATCAGAAGATTTTTGTTTTAAAGCTTGTATGACAGAAGTATCCATAGCTTCTAAGATTTGTGCAGGGTCTGTGATATTTCGTTCGTTTACGATACTGCTTAGCAATCGCACACCTATCATGGACATAAAGGCACCCGGAACGCCGTGCCCGGTGCAATCTACCACGGCAAGAAAATGGGTGTTCCCTACATTTGCGTTTGCAAACCAGTAAAAATCGCCTGAAACAATATCCTTAGGACGATACATGACGAACGTTTCAGGAAATAACTCTTTTATGGTAGATACTTTGGGCAATATTGCCATTTGTATGTTCAAAGCATAACGAATCCCGGCTTTAATATTTTCGTTTTGAATATCTAATCGTTTGTTTATCAACTCTAATTCGTCTCGCTGAGCCAATATCTCCTCTGTTTTTTGTTGCAAAGCTTCCTTTTGGGTCATTATCTCCTCGTTGCGTTGCAAAATTTCGGCTTGTGCTTGTTTTAGCGGGCTGACATCGCTGTCAATAGCCACAAGTTTTACAATATCATTTGAATCATTCAAAACCGGCGTAAGGGTTGTTTGCACCCAAATTTTCTTACCGGATTTTGAGGTTATTCCGGATTCATATTGTATGCTGTGTTTGTCTTTTTTTACTTGTAACAATAATTTATCAAGGTCTTGATTGGAACTGATATTGTTCAGATTGGAGCCAAAATTCGACAAAAATTCCTCATAAGTATAACCGTAAAGACGAACAAATCCGTCGTTGAACCATTCAATTTCGCCGTT
>DYOJ01000613.1 GCA_020720705.1 Acetofilamentum sp. | reverse complement strand
TAATTAGCATGAACGCATTACGCATTTTCAGAATGAGTATAGCGTGGAGGCAAAACATTTTTGTGTATAAAAGTGTTGCGGATTTTTTTACATCGCAAAGCATATTAAAAAAGTTGATAAAAAAATCCCGAAAGAGAAACTCCGGCGGGATAATTTAAAAGAATTATAATTTTAATTTAGAAAAATCTAAAAAAAATGTCTCAAATTCTGAATTACTTTTTCATGTCGTCCGAAACTTTTATTTGCTTGTTGTTTTTATCAAACACAACAACAAAAGCTCCGCTTGCGGTAGAAACAACCTTATCGCGTTCGGCAGCAGCTTGTTTGTAACTCGGGTATGAGCCGATACGATATTTGTATTTTCCGCCGATGAATTGACGTTCGATTTTATCAACTTGCGGATAGATTTCGGCTAATCGTTCGTGAGAAAGCGGTTTTCTTGATGCCGCGATTTGAACTTTAAACACATAACCTTTAGCATTAGCCACAGGATGATTAACGTTGTCATCAGGCTCATCAACAACCGGAGCTTCCTTAAGTTTTCCCATACGTTCGCGAGCTTCGGCGACATATTTACCGCGCGAAAAATTTGCGATATAATCTTGATACCCTTCGATGGTGTTTATTGTTTGTGCTTCGTCCCAAGCTCTGCGGTCGTTTTCGTCGTATTTTTTCTTGTCGGCTTGTTTTGTGTATAGCTCCAATGCGCGAAATTGTTTTTCAAGTGCATCTTCCATCAATTTGTGAGACGAAGCAAGTTCGGAACTGAGTTTAGAAGAACTCATTTTCCCTAAATCTTTTTTGTCTCCTGCATCCTTTTTTATTTTCGACAAATTATTGTCGGCGTTGCCCATGAGTTCCATAGCTTCGGAGTCAAGGCGCAGGGCTTCTTCTTTGTCGGAATCTAAATAGAAAGCGGCTTCGTTCAGAAAAGCAGAATAAACAGTAGTTGCTGCTGTATATGCCTTTGCATATTTAACCTCGGCATCAATATTGTGTTTTTTTGCCTCCCAAATTTTCTTTTCATACTTTTTGTCTTTAGATTTTTTCCCTGTACCTTTGAGTTTGGCATATTCTTTTTCAATAGCCTCTGCTTTCTCGGTTGATTTTTGAGCTTTATCTGCATAACCTTGTGCTTCACCTATCTCGGTTGTTTGTTCGGCAGAAAGCCGGTCTTGGATAGCTTCATACATAAATGACTGAGCATAAGTGTTTTGTCCAAACAAAACAACGACTGCTGCGATTGCTAAAAAAGATAATGTTCTCATCAGTTTGATTTTATTGATTTAAAATAATTTTAGGATTATAACCTTACAAATATACAAATATTGTTTACAATTATTTTGCCGGATTTTATTCTTTTGATATTTTTATTTAAAATATTATTCAAATTTGAGGACTTTGCAACAGGAGACAAAATAATCTTACAAAAATATAAGAAATTCTATAATTAACAAAATTGAGGTCTTGTAGAATTTGTCAAAAAATTATATATCTTTGAAACTCATTTTAAACGAAAAAATATTATGAAAACGTTTATTTCTGTTGCCATTTTTCTATTTTTCGCCTTCAGTTCGCTCTATGCACAAGAAACAAAAGAAACACAACTTGCCGGAATATACAAAATCGGCACAGGAACCGGCAGTAATTACACCACACTTCAAAGTGCATTACAGATTCTGCATGATAACGGTGCCTCCGGACCTGTTGTTTTTGAGTTGATGGATACTTATTTGCCTGTAAACGAAACTTTTCCTGTATATTTTCTTGATTTTCCCGGAGCGTCCGAGACCAATACCCTGACCGTAAAACCCGCCTTGAACGCCGATATTATTATTGAGGCAGCCACTGCGACATCGCTTACTGCGCTTTTCACTATTGTTGATGCTTCACATATCATTATTGACGGCTCACACAACTACACAGACTCTAAAAATATCACCCTAATAAACACTCATCAATATAATGATGTTGC
>DYOJ01000051.1 GCA_020720705.1 Acetofilamentum sp. | reverse complement strand
TACATGCTCAATACTGTATAATGTTTAATCTGCTCCTAAACGTGTTTATTGTTACCTTGCGGCATTTCGGATTTGAAGTGCTTTTTATTAAAACCTGAACAGTCCTTATGAAAAAACTCAGAAAACATTGAAGTTCTTAATGTTAAACAATATTTTGTCTTGAATATTTTAAGAAATACTGTATAAATACTAAAGAGATTCGATTGAAACTAAAAAAAAACAATAAATGACTACTTTTGACTTTTGAATGACCACTAAATGACAAAACATAATATTGAAAATGTGAATATAACCTACATAATATCAAATAGTTAAATGTTTTCTTACAGCCACTGAATTTATGCATTATGGATTATATTTTTGAACTTCAAATGTCTGTGCGCGATTATGAGTGTGATATACAAGGAATTGTAAATAATTCAGTCTATCAAAATTATCTCGAACACACAAGGCACGAATATTTACGAAGCATCGGCTTGGATTTTGCCGCACTTGCCCGCGAAGGTGTTACACCTGTGGTATATCGTATTGAGATTGACTACAAATATCCGCTTAAAAGCGGCGATTCGTTTGTTTGTAAATTGCGAACCGAACGCGAGGGGAATTTGAAAATTGTTTTTTTGCAGGATATATTTCGATTATCAGATAACAAGCTGATTGTAAATGCGAAAGTCATAGCAGTTGTCCTTAAAAACGGGCGACCGTCAAGGTCTGACAGCTTTCGGATGTAGTCAAAATTTAGTCATGTAATAAACTTTTGAGGACAATCTTGTGATTTTTGTGTGATAATTTCAGTTTAGGATTAAATTTTGCACGCGCCGTTCAATACGATTTGTGCATGCACACCTTGCTCGGGTGCAAGTTTTTCTTTAAACTGAAAACTGATTTTGTGTATGTGTTCGTTGTTGTAAAGCGTGATGGCTTCATTCAAATTTTTTAAACCGATGCCTGTGCTTTTTTCGGAATGTACTGCCGAAGCTGATAAACCAATGCCGTTATCATCTATCTCAATTTCAATACTTTGTGCTGATTTTTTGAGTTTCAAAAGCACTTCGCCTCCCGTTTTCATGGGTTCGATACCGTGTTTTACTGAATTTTCTACAAAAGTTTGAATGAGCATCGGAGGCACGAGAATTCCGGACAGTTCATCTTGTTCAATGTTTTGAATATCAATATGATAATTCAAACGATCGCCGAAACGAAATTTCTGAATTGCCAAATAATTTTCGACAAAACGCATCTCATCGGCGAGCGATTTGTAGGTGCGGTTGCTGTCTTTGAGCGATTCGCGTATTTGGTCGGACAGGCGGAGGAAAAATTTGTAGGCAGTTTCTCGGTCTTGGTGGTAAAACGCCGATGCAATTGCCGACAACGAATTGAAAAAGAAATGCGGATAGATTTGACTGCGCAAATTGGCAAGTCGTAAGTGTTTAACAGTCAAAGACGTTTCGCGTTGGCTCATTCGGAAGTGACTGATTTTTACAACCACAAAACTTGTTAAAATAATGATTATCAACACTATAAAAACAATCACTGTTACTTTGAACCACGTCCGTTGCCACACAGCGGGCACAATCTCGATGCGCCGTTCGATGACATTGCTCCACACGCCTGCGCCGTTCACGGCTTTGAGTTTGAAGGTGAAAACGCCCGGCACGAGGTTCGTGTAACTGACCGTGCGCACCGCCGACAACGCCGTCCATTCGGTATCGTTGCCTTCCAAAATATAGCTATAGCGCACGCGCTCAGGGGCTTTGTGATTGATTCCGATAAATTCGATGTGTAAATTCTTAAACGTTCTGCCGATTTGCGTAACGCCGTCGGGCAGCGGTTGCCATGTAACATTGTCTTCCGAAATTTGAACCAAACTCACGTGTGTAAACGGCGCAAACGTGTTGGCTGTCAATTCTTTCGGGTCGAGACGTATGACGTTGGTGTTCGTTGCAACCCAGATTCTGCCTTTGCTGTCGCGCATCATGGCATTTTGCCCGACTTCTTCGCCCATAAAGCCGTAAGATTTATCGAAATAGCTTATTACACCTTCAATGTTTTGAAAACCTTGAAGGTGTTTTGGAAGGTCGGAATAAAATTTTTCCAAATCTAAAATTCCGATGCCGCGCACGCCGTCGTACACGAAATGTGTGCTGTCAGTTTCGCAAATTGAGCCAATCATACTGTTGAGTTCGGGGTGTGGAATTTGATAAAACTGTTTGTAATCATAAAAAAACAAACCTTTTTGTCCGCCGAACCACAAATTGTCGTTGTAATCGCAATAGATGCACATCGCACCTTTCATGCCCGAAATTTCGTTCGGAATGTAAGTTGTTTTATCGTAATCAAAAATTCCGCCATTTTTGCCCGTGCAATACCACAACTGCCCGCGCCGGTTTTTGGTCATGTTTAGGACGATGCCTTTGTCGTTATTCACAAACTGTGGGATACGTTCGTTCTGTGTTTCGCCGATTTTTATCTGCAAACCGCCGTTTGTTCCGAAATAAAGCGCTTTAACGGCTGTGTCCTCAAAGATAGAGAGTACATTGTATTCATACGGTTTGAGCTTGTTTGAAAACAGAATTTCTTTGAATTTTTTTTCCGTCAAATTCGAGTGTGCCTTTACCATGTGGCAAAAGGATATTTCCGTTCTTTAATTTTCGAGCATCCATGTAAAAATTATAGTTATCGAATTGAGGATATTTCGTAAATTGTTCATTTTCAAACATACTAAGACCTCCGGAACAAGATGCAAACCATATTCTTTTTTTATTATCTTCTGCAATTCCCCAGATGTAAGGTACCAAAGTTTCGGTTTCGGTGAAATTTTCAAAATCTACAATACGATACAACCCGTTTTCTGAACCTGCCCAGATATTTTGTTCTTTATCAACAAGTAAAGCAGTTACATTTGGAATTTTAGCTATTTGTGTGTCAGAATCAGAATCGGCTAATCGCAAGTTATCCGGAAGAATAAAATAAAGAAATTTGTTTCTTTCATATTCGGAGATAATATTTATATCGAACTGCGTTTTTACGCAATGCTGAACGGAATCGTTCTCAAATCTGCCGATAGTTCTGTTGTTTGTTACCGTAAATAATCCGTAGTTTGTTCGATGTAAACCTGTGTATGACTGTGTTTTTAAAATTTGTTCAACTGAATTACCGTCGAACGTATAAAAATTTGTTTCATCGAAAAATAGAATTTTTCCTTCGTACCAAAAAATCCGTCCGTACCTTAGTGAGTCCGACTGAAAATAGACAGAATCCGTTCCGTTTTTGAATTTTAAAATTTGATGTTTGCGTTCGGGAGTAAAGTTTAGCAGTAAAATTGTACCGTTGTCATCTTCGGCAATTCTGAAATTGTCACCGTAGTTTCCGAAATCGCATTGAAAAGGCGGCTTGAATGCGGTCAACGTGTTGTGTTCGAGTTTGTGTAAGCAATTGGACGACAGAACCCACATTGTTCCGTTTTTTGCTTCCAAAAATGCCGTGATATGTCCGGAATATAAACCATCGTTAATTGTAAAATTTTTGAACTGTAAACCGTAGTAAACGCTGAATCCGCCTTTTGTGCCGATATAAATGTAGCCTTTACTATCATGAAAAAGGGTTGTAACCTGACTTTGCGGCAAGCCTGAATTGACGGTGTAATGCACAAAGTTTTGTTGTGCGAAAAGTGTTTCGCCAAGCAAAATAAGGATTGCTAATGATCTGAATTTTAGCATTTTATACTAAATCTGTAATTCAACAGCTTTGTTCATGGCGGCGAGTTTATAGTTTTTCAATGTCTTCAATTGATAGCCCGGTGTTCTTCGAAATAATATTCAGCGGTATTCCGTCATCTTTTAAGCATTTTGCAATCCGATGTCGTTCTTCGATTACGCCCTCTTCTTTCGATGTGTCAATCGCTAATTTCAGCTCCGCATAGACCAATTTACTGCGCTCGTATTCATCGCGTTCGGTTATGTACATGGCGGCGAGTTTATAGTTTATCAATGTCTTCAATTGACAGCCCTGTTGTTTCCGAAATTATTTGAGAATCTATTGCTTTATCTTTTAAACCCTTTGCAATCCGATGTCGTTCCTCAATTCTACCTTCTTGAAAACCTTCTTCTTTCGACGTATCAATCGCCGATTTCAGTTCCGCATAGACCAATTTACTGCGCTCGTATCATCGCGTTCGGTTATGTTCATGGCGGCGAGTTTATAGGTTTTCAATGTCTTCAATTGATAGCCCGGTGTTCTTCGAAATAATATTCAGCGGTATTCCGTCGCTTTTAAAGCATTTTGCAATCCGTTGTCGTTCTTCTATTACGCCTTCTTCTTTCGATGTATCAATCGCCGATTTCAGTTCCGCATAGACCAATTTACTGCGCTCGTATTCAACGCGTTCGGTTTTGTTCATGGCGGCGAGTTCGGCTGTTTTAAAAGCTTTATCGAACACGGGTTCGTTTAGGATTTGCGGAATATGGTCGAAATTTTCGAGATATTTTAAAAAGTAACACCATTTGTCGTAATGCGTTACAAGTTCCGTTTCTGTTTTTGTAAAATACGGCATTTGCAAAAATCGAAAGCCTAATTTATCGTAAAACACAAACCCGTCTTGGTCTCGGAGCTGAACGTTGCGGTCGAATTTGCGAATTTCTTCGTGTTCATCGTAATCAAAATCGAGGATGGCGATGTAGTATATCGGTAACAATTTGAAATTCCAATCGCCTTTTTGGGCTTGTTCTTTGATTGGGAATGTACTGTAAAATAAAGCGCGGTCTTTGAAAAATTTCAGCTTTGCTTTTTGCATTTCTACGATAAACAAATCGCCGTTAATAGCTTGACAATGAATATCATATATCGCTTTACGGTCGCTTGTGATTTCGCCCGATTGCTCCGTATTTTTAAATGACAATGACACAATTTGATGTTTTGCGGGCATCAAACAATTCAAAAAATCGACCAACAAATCTGCGTTGCCTTCGGTGCCAAACAAGCGTTTGAAGCCAAAATCGGTATATGGATTGATGTATTTACTCATCTTACACTATTTTTTGATACAAAGATACGCTTTTTTCGGCAATAACGTAGGTCAGAATTGAAGAATTGCATTTTTTTGAAAAAATTCCCGAAATCAATCGAAATCAATTTCGGGAATGGGTTAGGGTGGTTGTTTCTGATTTTAACTTAAATTCTGAAACCTTGCTTGCGAAATTTATTTGAAACTTTACAGGAAAGGAATAATTTATGTTATCTGTTGCATTTATTCCAAACCCAACTTTGTTTTGATTTTCACCGTCAATAACTAATTGATATGATGAAGTATATGGTAAATTTGTTGTAGAATTTCCAACAAGAACAGTTCCCAAATTATAATAAATATCGCTACCACTTGTGATCCATTGTGAAGTTCCACCACTTGGAAAAGTTACAGAACCACCAATTAGTATTTAATGATAATGTTTGAATTTCGTTCGTAATTGAACCGTCAGCTTCTGCTGTTAATGCTGTAGTCCAAGTTGGTAAAGTTCCGTTTGTTGATAAAAATTTTCCTGAATTTCCGGTTTGTGTAGGCAGTTCTACTTCATTGGTAACAGAGCCGTCCACCTCAGCGGTCAGGTAGTTTGGCGTAAATTTCACAAATTTCGTTCCGTTATATTTCAGCAGGTCGCCGTTTGCTACGTTGGTGAGGTCAAACTTTGCACTGTATGACGGGTCGGTTTCGGTGTAACTTGTCCAATAACCTGCGCTTGCGTGGTTGCCCCAGCCATAGGCGGAGTTCCAATTCGTAATGTTGGTACTCGTTATGCCGTTTGCGGCGTGTGCGGTGCTCATGCCGTTGGTAATTCCGTAACCCGCAAGCGTGGAGGGTTTACCGGTTATATTAGATTTAAGACATCAGATTACAGACAACAGAATCTAAAATATTGTAAATCTATATTTTAGAAGTCAATTATGTAATGTTTATTATTCGGTTTAATATAATTATTCGGTTTAATATAATTCGTAAATCACATATCTGTATTTGTAAAAAAACGCTTATTCATTGTTTATGGAATAGTGTAAATTTCAAAACAAGTATCAGTTATTAAAATAGTTTGGTGGGGTAGGGTTACTTGTTGCGATTTCACAAATTTCTTATAAACTTGCGGCGGTTTAATGTTTGGTAAATCTGCCGTCTATTCGGTAACTTAAAAGCAAATGTTGCGACATATCTAAAATCTTTTCGGTGTAATGGAACGCAAAATTTACTTTCAGTGTAACTTTCTCTGAATTTATCGGCAATAAATAAGCATCAGCACGGGCATAATTTCCGGAGCGGTAAAACCAATCGCCGTATTTGAGCAGTTGAGGTGTTCCGCGATAGTATAAAAAATCCAATCCTAAAAATTTATAGCTGAGTTTAGTCTCCACACTTCCGCCGTAAAAAAAACGATAAGGAGACATGCGCATCCGATTGTAGGAACTAATGTACCCTATTTTTATCGAAAATTTCAGCCGCGAATCAAAATTTCTGCCGATATAGAACGCCGAGCCGCCGTTATCTCTGACCGGACGGTCGTTGGAACGTATCAGCGTTCCGCCTTTGTGATACATGTAAATATAGTCTTCTATAAACCAGTTATTTAGCTCGAATTTTCCGGATGTTCCTGCAAGGAAACGTTCGCTGACAAAAGTATCTTGTCTGGCAATCCAATCAAACCATACGTACTGTTTTCCGAATTTTGTTTTCAGTTGCACGAACGCTCCTTCAAGATTTGGTCGGTAATAATTCAAGGTGTCAATAAGTAAAACTTGCGGATATTCCACAAAACCTTTGCGCGGATATACGCCGATTTTAAAATCCAATACACTGTCAGTGTATGCGTAATGTAAATTCAATTGGGGTTTCACATGGTTGTAAGGCGAACCAAATTCATACATATAACTTATTCCGACATACAAAGTTTGACGACTATCGGCAGAAAAACTCAGTTCGGGAGCTATTCGCGTGCCTGCTATCGTGCCGGGCTCGGTGTATGGATTGAAATATTCCCGATTATCCGCAATTCCGTTAAACAATACAGACCAATTTACCGTTTGTCCGGATACATTGTTTTGAGTAAAAAAAATCAGCAAAAAAAGTGTAACTATTCGCATCATGCAAGGGCGATGAACTGTGAGAGGACTTTGAATAAACGCTCTGAGGCATAAGGTTTTGAGATGTAATCCGTGAAACCGGCATTGATACAATCCTCCCGTTTGAACGCAAAAGCGGTCTGAGCAATAATCGGTATATCGGGGTTCGATTTTCGGATTTCTGCCGTTACTGCAAAACCGTCGAGGAGAGGCATTTTTATGTCCATAAGTATCAGTGCGGGTTGATATTCTTTGTATAAATCAAGAGCCTTTTGACCGTCTGCGGCATGTATCAAAATGAGTTGTGTGTGTTTTAGAATTGTTTTAATATATTGATAATTAAGCATTTCGTCTTCGGCAATCAAAATTTTAAGTCCGATTTCCGATTTTAATTCTGTGAGTTTTGAACTTTCGGGTGATTCCGATAATTTAGTTTTCGGGAAACTCAATGTAACGCATGTGCCTTCGCCCTGACGAGAGATAATTTCGAGTGTTCCGCCTAATGCTTTTACTACGCCGTACACAATGGACAATCCGAGTCCGGTTCCGCCATATATTTGTTGGATATCCTCATCCGCTTGTGCAAAACTTTTCAAAATGGTTTGTTGTTTGCTTTGCGGAATCCCGATTCCTGTGTCGGATACATAAAACACGACTGTTTCTGTTTCAATCCTGCAACCGATTTCAATTTTTCCGGTGTTTGTAAACTTAATTGCATTGTCTAACAGCGCCGAAAGGACATCCGAAAGTAATGTGTAATCGCTTGTAAATAAACAGGGTGCTTGTTTATCATAATTTATTTCAAACAGAATATGTTGTTTTGCTTGTTCGGTCAAATGTTTTTTGTGGATGTCGTATAACTCGCATATCAATTTGGTCGGGTCGAATTTTATCTCTTTGATTGTGAGTTGATTAGTTTCAATCCGTGCTACAGTTATCATACTTTCAATTACGGCAGTCAGTTTTGCGACTGACGATTGTATGATGTTAGAAAATTTTTCGCGGCTTTCGGGTGTTAAGCTCGGTCGGGTGAGAATTTGCGAAAAACCGTTTATGGCATTTAAGGGCGTGCGAACTTCGTGAGAGATATTCCGCAAAAAAGCAGTTTTAAGACGGTCGCTTTCTTCGGCGTGATTTTTGGCGCGAATAAGTTCTTGTTCTTGATGTTTGCGAGGTGTGATATTGTTTCCGAAAAATGATGCTCCGAGAACTTCGCCCTTTGCAATAATGGGGTTCATCGAAACTTCAATGTATATCGCGTTATTATTTTCGTCATACACAACATCTTCAAATTTAAAATGCTCGCCGGAAAAAACTCTGTCGTAACGTTGTTTCCATGTCGGGCGAAGTGTATCCGGCAAATAGTGTAAAATTGAGTCTCCGATAAGAAGTTCTCTGCCGAAGGCTGCAAAAAATTCGTCTCGAAATACTTTATTGATATAGGTTATTTTGTAATCTTTATCAATAGCCCAAATGCTGTCCGTAGTGTTTTCAATGATTGCTTGTATGTTTGCTTTTCTGACATCTGCTTTATGCTTTGCTTTTTTTAGGTCTTCTTCACTTTGTTTATGTTTTGATATATCTGATATTGAGGCTATTGCAAAAATAGGTTCGCCGTTAAAGTCGGTTGCTATGTTTGTATTCAAATTGACCCAAATCAGAGTTCCGTCTTTGCGCAGATAGCGTTTATCAATGTTATATTCGGTCTTATTGCCGTCTATCATTTTTTGAATCGCATTTTTCGTTCGTTCAACATCTTCTTGATACGTAATATCATGCACATCAAGCTCTAACAATTCGTCTTTTGTATAGCCGAGCATCGAACAAAATTTTGAATTGACGTCTATAAATTTCTGATTAGCAGAAACTAACGCAATTCCGATTCCTGATTGTTCAAATACGGCTTTAAGCTTTTGCTCACTTTTTTCAATTTCGGAATAGAACGCCTTTCTGTCACTGATATCATAAGCGTTGCCCAACAGATACATCGGATTTCCGTCTGTATCGTATTCATGTATTGTGGTATGACATTCAAACCATTTAAAGATACCGTTTTTGCATCTTACACGATACTCGGAGCTGTAAACTCCGACATCGCGTTCTGTGAGCATTTTCCCGATTTCCGCATTGAGTTTTAAGTAGTCGTCCGGATGAAAAAAACGCTCGGTGAACGCCATTCCCATCTCCGACAAGTCCTCAAGCGTATAGCCTAATAATTCTGTCATTCGCGAATTTGCAAATACAACACGTTGCTCCGTTATATCAAAAATATAAATGATACCGTGCAGTGTATTAAGCAAGGATTTCGGAAAAGTATCTGAACAAAATCGAGGCATACTTTAAAAAAAATATTCTCTCAAAAGTAGCGATATTTTTCAGCAATCTATATTCTTTATGATAAAGCTACTATTTTTAATGATAAATTGTTTCTTTAAATTTTTCCGGCAGAAAATATCTCTTAAATTACATTAAAATTTGTCCATTTTTTCTATATTTGTGGTCTGAATCTCGTAATAATTCTATCATGAATACATTAGAAAAATTTGAAAGTGCTCAATTAGCAAAGATACACGCCGGAAAAGTTCGCGATAGTATCCGAATTGATGACAAACGGCGTTTGCTTGTTGTAACAGACAGAATATCAGCATTTAACAAAAATCTTAAAAATAGTGCTATCCCGTCAAAAGGCGGTGTGCTGAACAGTTTGACAAATTTCTGGTTCAGGCAAACTGAGCACATTGTGAAAAACCATCTTATCGAACAAATTCATGATAATGTCAGCCTCGTAAAAGAGGCAAAACCTATTCGGGTCGAAATGATTGTACGTGCATATTTGACCGGTTCAATGTGGCGAGGGTACACTGCCGGAGTGCGTTCGTTTAGCGGAGTTACCATACCGGACAATATGGTCATGAACCAAGCATTTGATAATCCGATAATTACCCCCACTACGAAAGATGATTATGATACCGAAATCTCCGAACGAGAAATCATTGCTTTTGGTCTTGCAGACGAAGCCACATACTCCAAAATGAAAGATATTGCCCTAAAATTATTCCGTTTCGGGTCTGAATACTTAGCTCAACGCGGTATTATTTTGGTGGACACAAAATATGAATTTGGATTTGACGGAAACGAACTAATCCTGATTGATGAAATTCATACGCCCGATTCATCCAGATTTTGGAAAAAAGCCGACTACGACAGTGCTCCGCAAAAAGCCGAACAAATTGACAAAGAATTTGTGCGTCAATGGATGCTTGCCAACAAAACCGGAGGCAACACACCGGACACGCTTCCGGAGCATGTTATTGAAGAAACGTCAAAACGATACCGTGATATTTTTAAGATAATAACCGGAAATGACTACGTTCGGACTTCTCATAATATTATTTCGGGAATCTATCAAAATTTGCTTTCAAAAAAGTTCATAAAAACTGCTTATGTGGCAATTGTTATGGGCTCAAAATCGGATATTCCGCATGCCGAGAGCATCAAAAACTTTTTGACTAAGTTTGATATCAGTGTTGATTTTCGCATTGTATCGGCACATAAAAATGGAGAACGTATTACGGAAATTGCTGATAATCTGAATTTTGCCATAGAACCTGTGGCTGTTATCGCCGTTGCCGGGCGTTCCAATGGTTTGGGCGGCGCATTGGCGGCAAATTTAAGTGTGCCTGTCATAAACTGCCCGCCGTTTGCCGACAAAACGGATATTCTCCTCAATATCAACTCCTCACTTATGATGCCTTCGGCTACACCTGCAATGACAGTCATTCACCCCGACAATGCTGCGTTGGCGGCAGTCAGAGTATTGAATGTGCCGCAATTCAAACTACAAATTGCTCAGGATATTCAAATTATGAAGCAAAATCTGATTGCCGAAGATGACACTGTCAGGTTGTCATAGATGCTGAAAAATTGTTTTTGCAACATTTGCTTTACGAAAAATAAAAGACACACACGCTCATTTTATACTGTTTATGGTTTAGAGTTGAGTATTCTGTGTCTGTAAGAAAACGTGTAAATATTTGATATTATGTTGGTTATTGTCATTTAGTAGTCATTCAATAGTCAAAAAGTAGTCATTCATTGTTTTTTTAGTTTCAATCGAATTTCCACAGTGTTTCTACAGAATTTCTTAAAACATTCATTTGAAATATCTGTATAACATTAAGTATTACAATGTGTTATGAGTTATCTTACAAATACTATTTAGAATTATCTAAGTTTGTGAATATGAAATGCTTATCGTAGTGTCATGTCAAGCCTCTTCTGACGTTTCCATGTCCTTGCGGACGATGGAAAG
>DYOJ01000612.1 GCA_020720705.1 Acetofilamentum sp. | reverse complement strand
TTTCAAATTACAAGTTTCAAGTTTCAAATTACAAGTTACAAGTTTTAAATTTCAAGTTTCAAATATCAAATTTCAAATATCAAATTTCAAATATCAAGTTTCAAATTTCAAATTTCAAATTTCAAATTTCAAGTTTCAAATATCAAGTTTCAAATATCAAATTTCAAATTTCAAGTTTCAAATTTCAAATTTCAAAATTTTCAACATTGTAGAATCTAAAATCTAAACAAATTTTGTTACAAAAAATTAAGACATATTTTGCGAAAAAATCTCTCGTAAAAATAAAAAAATCGAACAAACGAGTTCCGAAGTTCCACAATTTCGACAGTGCGAAGCATATCAATATTTTGTTTGATTCTCGTTCGGAAAAAAAATTTCGGTTCATTAAAAATGTGATTAAAGAATTTGAGGATGCCGGAAAATTTGTGTCGGCACTCGGTTACATTGAGCAACAACAAGATGCCGGTAGTCTTGTGTATAAGAAAGAAGTCATGTTTTTTTCCGAAAAGGATGTAAATTGGCTCGGAAAACCAAAAGATGAAACTATCAGAGCCTTTGCAATTGACAAAGCCGATATCTTGCTCAATTTGTGCATTGAAGATTCTATGGCGGTCAAATTTATTGCGGCTTCTTCAAAAGCCGACTGCATCATTTCAGGCATCAAGGACGACCCTTATGCCGACTTTATAATTGATGTTTCCGGAAAAAATGACACCGAATACCTTGTCAGTCAAATCAAACATTATTTACAATTGATAAAATGTGCATAAAATGGTAAAATTCAAAGGCACGGGTGTTGCATTGGTAACACCGTTCGATAAACATAAAAATATTGATTATCCTGCCCTCACACGACTTGTAAATCACGTTGTTGCAGGAGGTGTAGATTTTCTTGTTGTGCAAGGTACGACCGGCGAAACTCCCGTATTAAGTTCTGCCGAAAAGGTAAGTGTCCTGCAAACTGTTCTTCAAGCAAATAATACACAAGTTCCCGTTGTTCTCGGTATCGGGGGCAACAATACCGCCGATGTGATAAACGACTTCAAAACGATTGATTTATCAGGTGTCTCGGCGATTCTCTCTGTTACACCTTATTATAGTAAACCCACACAAAACGGATTATACGCCCATTTCAAAGCTGTTGCAGATAATTCTGCTCTGCCTATAATTTTATACAATGTTCCGAGCCGAACAGGCGTAAACCTTTCAGCGGATACTTGTTTAAGATTAGCCAACGATTGTAAAAATATTGTTGCCGTAAAAGAGGCTTCCGGAAATTGGGCGCAAATTATGCGAATTGTAAAAGAAAAGCATGAAAATTTCACGGTGCTTTCGGGAGACGACGCGCTTGCCGTTCCTCAAATTTCGATTGGGGTTGAAGGAGCTATATCCGTTACTGCAAATGCCTTTCCGACTGAATTTTCTGCCATGATAAAGGCGGCGCTCGCACAAGATTTTGAATCAGCTTCCAAATTACACTACAAATTGCTTGATTTTACCGAAAGTATTTTTGCCGAAAACAATCCTGCCGGTATCAAAACTGCGCTGGATGTTTTGGAAATTTGCGGTTCGGACGTTCGCTTGCCCTTATGTGATATAGGCGGAAAAAATTATGTCGAAATTGAACTTGCAATTAAAAAATTGATGTAATATTCAATGAGTCTACTCCGAAAAGTGTTTTTAGCCGCTAAGCGGTTTTGTAAGTATCTGAATATCAAATTATTATTTTTCTATTAATAACAGCTAAGCGGCTTATCGGAGTGGTTTCTTCAATACTTTGTTTGATTTTGTATTTAGACGTAAGATATAAAACCGTAAACATTTTAATGCCTTGCACCTTTGAGGTGTTTTCACCTCAAAGCCTTTAATTTCAGGTGAAAACACCTGAAATGTGCAGGGCAATAACAAATTGACAAAGCTCTGCCTTGCACCTTTGAGGTGTTTTCACCTCAAAGCCTTTAATTTCAGGTGAAAACAC
>DYOJ01000611.1 GCA_020720705.1 Acetofilamentum sp. | reverse complement strand
TATTTTTTTATTTTTTTTATAATTCATTGATTTGGTTTAAAATTTGTTAATTTTGTCAAGTAAATATTATTTTTTATATATGGCACAAAAAGTTACTTTTAAAGAAAAAGCGAGATATTTTTTCGATAATACACTCTCGCGCGGCACAATTTCCCTTATCATGTGGTTGGGAATCATGACCATACTGACTGTCGTTGTTTTTGCAATTATTTATACCTTGACGGGTGTGAATAACGACGGTGAAGACGGCATGGGCTTTTTTGAATCCTTTTGGCAGGGCTTAATGCGTACCTTAGATGCAGGCACTATGGGCGGGGATACCGGCTGGGGGTTTCGTATCGTGAGTTTTGGAATTACACTCGGCGGTATTTTCATCGTTAGTGCTTTAATCGGCGTTTTGAGTTCCGGTTTAGACAGCCGTTTGGAAAGTCTGCGTAAGGGACGTTCTCGTGTTTTGGAAACAAATCACACCCTAATTTTAGGTTGGTCTCCCAAAATATTTTACATTATCAACGAGTTGGTTATTGCGAATGAAAATCAGGCAAAACCGCGAATTGTTATTATGGCAGATAAAGATAAAGTCGAAATGGAAGACGAAGTTCGGGATAATATTGCGGAGCTGAAAAACACCAAAATTATTTGTCGTTCAGGTAATCCGTTGGATGTCATTGATTTAGCAATAGTAAATCCCGACGGAGCGCGTTCAATTATTGTGCTGTCTCCGCCCGATGCCGAAAATGCAGATACTTATGTTTTGAAATCGGTTTTAGCAATCACGCACAATCCGAGACGCAAAAAAGAGAAATACCATATTGTTGCTGAAATCAAAAATGAATCTAACTTGGAAGCTGCCGATTTAGTGGGCAACAACGAAGCCGTATATGTGCTCACGCCCGATATGTCGGCGCGCATAACGGCGCAAACTTGTCGTCAATCCGGTTTAAGTACGATATACACTCAGTTGCTTTGTTTTGAAGGAGATGAATTGTATTTTAAACATGAAAAAGCGTTGAGTGGAAAAACGTTTAAAGAGGTTTTGTTTTCGTATGAAGATTCGAGCATTATCGGTATAAAAAATAAAGACGGCGAGGTGTTAATCAATCCACCGATGACAACGAAACTCTCTGAAAGTGACCAAATTATAGCCATTTCAGAAGACGATGACACCATTTTAATGAATGCAACACCAAATCCGACCATCGCGAAAGAAGCAATTTTTGCCGAAGGAAGAAAAACTTTGCCAAAACCTGAAAAGAACCTGATACTCGGTTGGAATCACCGCGGTATCCTGATTGCACGTGAACTTGACCAATATGTAAAAGAAGGTTCTGAATTACACATTGTTTTGGAAGGTTATGATTTGGACGAGATTAAAACGCATGTTGAAGCGATTGTTTCAAAACAAAAAGTCATTGTTTCAGAAGGTAAAATTTCCGACCGTAAAGTGCTGGAAAATACAGATGTCAAAAAATTTGACAGCATTATCTTACTAAGTTACGTAAATATGGACACACAAGAAGCTGATGCTAAAACACTTATAGCACTTTTGCATCTTCGACAAATTGTTCAAAAAGTTGACCACAAAATTAATGTTGTCAGTGAAATGTGTGATATTAAAAACAAGGAACTTGCAGAGGTTACAAAAGCCGACGATTTTATTATCAGCGATAATTTAATCAGTCAAACACTCACCCAACTATCAGAAAATAAAGACCTTAAAAAAGTTTTTGATGTTTTGTTCGAATCCGAGGGTTCAGAAATTTATCTAAAACCGATAACGGATTATATTGATGTCAGCAAGCCTGTAAACTTTTATACCATGCTCGAAGCGGCATCACTCCAAAACCATATTGCACTCGGCTATCGTCTTGCAAAAGAGGCATTTAACGAATCTTCAAATTTTGGTATTAAGGTAAATCCCAAAAAATCGCAAACCATTCAATTTAGTTCCGAAGATAAACTTATTGTTCTGGCTGAAGA
>DYOJ01000610.1 GCA_020720705.1 Acetofilamentum sp. | reverse complement strand
AGCAAAATCTCGAATATTAACGTTATCCAATTGTTTATTTAACTTTACGGCACCCAGATAATTCCACTTTTTTTGTTTCTTTTCTGTAATTTTCGGAAGTTCTATTATACTGATAATTACATCTTTACCGATGAAATTTCCAATGTTTATCAATCGAATCATATCGCTTTCCAATCGTGTTTGAAATGTGAGTGTATTCATACGGCTTCTTTTTTGCAAAGTTACAAAAAATTTAGCTAAAATTGATACTTTCAGTATATTTGAGAGCAAAAAAAACTTTGCCAAAGCTCTATATTTTGGCAAAATTATGATAATCAAAATCTTAATCAATTTCATCAACAATACCGCTCGCTTTTCAGTCATTTAGTATTTTCAACAAATCCGTTTCGAGTTTTGGCAGGTGTTTTTTTATGATTTGCCAAACCTCTTCGGGTAAAATACCGAAATAATCGTGCGCCAACACATTGCGAAATGCGTATATTTTATGCCAATCTATTTCAGTATGATTGTCTTTGAATGTATCAGTTAGTTTTGAGACACTTTCGCCCAAAACGATAAAATTCATAACAACCGCATCAAAACTCTCGGCATCGTTTTCAAAATCAACAGCGGTTTTTAGGTCGCTTGTGTAGTTGAAAATTTTCCCAACGGTTTCGTGCATTAATCGGAGGATAGTGTAATCTTTATCATACATAAATTGCATCTTTTAAAATCAGTTCGCGAAACACGGGTTTTAAAGCACGTAAATGGCAAACATCAACAGGTTTTGAAAAATGTTTGCTCAAAATTTCTTTCAACATGATGCGTTTCTCAAAAATGTCTTCCGTTTCGGGTTGCATTTCGATAAGTATATCAATATCACTGTTTTCTGTTTGTTCGTTGCGGGCATACGAACCGAAAATGCCGATTTTCAGTATATTAAACTCAGCGGCAAACTGCGTTTTGTGTGCTTTCAAATAATTTAGAACCTCGTTTTGTTGTATCATACTGTTATTTTTCGTAATCGGAATGCAATCTATGATTTTTTTTAGTTCTAACATTCTTTTTGAATTTCATTCGCATTTATGCCGCAACCAAATCAAAATCCAAAACCAATAAATATTTGGATGTAAACCGCTTACTTTTCTATGACTAAAATACCGTTTTCAGTATCTTTTGAAAATTCGATGATGTCTTGTTCGTAAAATGTCAATAATCCAACAATATTTTGTGTTGCGGTATTTCCGGTTTTTAACCAAACAACTTTTGGCGGAAAACCATACAAATATACTAAATCGTTAAAATCGGAATCGTTTGTAACAATCATAAAATTGTTTTCTTTTGCAAATTCACGAACTATTAAATCGTTGGTTTGCAAAAGATTAAAGAACTTCACGTGACTACTTCCCGGAAACATTGCTTCGATACGTTTTACAATTCGATATGAAATATTTTCATCAAAAAGAAGTTTCATCAGGCTGCGATTTTCGTTTTTTTGTCTTTGTCGGCGGCGTAGGCAAAACAAGCCAAAATATCGTTGTGGGTAAGCTCAGGAAAATCCAAAAGTATTTCATCGGGCGACATGCCGGAAGCCAACCAACCAAAAACATCATAAACCGTTATCCGTAAACCTCTTATACACGGTTTTCCGCTCCGTTTACCCTGCTCTAAGGTGATGTATTGTTTGTAATCTATCATTGTTTGTAATTTTATTCTACAAAGATACAAAAAAATGCGCTAATATTTATACATACCGTTTATTTGCAAGCAAAAAAAACTTTGTCAAAGTTCCGAAATTTGACAAAGTTATGATTTACAATGCGTTATACTTCTATTGTTTTACAAATTTACGAAAGGACGTACCGTTTTCGATTGTAATTTTTACGTTGTAAATTCCGCTTTGCGAACACCCTGTCGGTTTTCAACTCTTCTGTTGTTTGCAATACAAGGCGGAGCCTTGAATCATAGTCCGACGGAGCGGGACGCTCCGCCGAACAGGGG
>DYOJ01000050.1:4204-11564 GCA_020720705.1 Acetofilamentum sp. | reverse complement strand
TATTACAATAATTTAACTTTATTAAAATGCAAAAAGTAATCGTTTGACATTCAACATTGGTAATTGTTCGGTTGGATATTTAATCGTTAAAAAAATGGTAAATTGCAGGTTACCAAACAAGAAGCATGTTTCTATGAGTGTATTCACGGAATTTACTTATACATCGGGCTGATTATTGAGTTTTGTTCGGTTTCATTTGAACTTTTGAACGATGGATGACAAAATCACGTTGTGCTTTTGTTAAACTTGTGATATACAGTAAGATATTTTTTGTTTCGGCAAGAATATCCAGATATAGTACACTGTTTCGGGTTGTAATTTCGTTCTTTTTGATTCTATTGATATGGTGTTCTCGATAGGTGTCCAGATTTTCCATAGTCGTTTTTTGGAGTATGGATAATTGAGCCAACCTGTCGAACGATTCAGTTTTGATAATGTCAATGGCTTCGGTAAATACACTGCTCAAACCATCAGCGAGGATGTTTAATTCTTCAATTTGCTCACTTTTGAGGCTTGTGTGGTTGTTATCAATGTGTTCAAATGTTGGTTTTACTACATGGTAAAGCGCATGTGCAATTTCCCTCAAATAATCAAGCACTTGAACAAAATAGGGTCCGGAATGAATGTCTTTTTCCGCAAATTTTTGAACCGTTATAAAAACATTGTCTTTGTATTCCTTAGTTTTGCTATTTAATTCGACATTTTGCTTTTTTAAAGATTTTAATTTTTTCCTATCTTCTTTAATCAATCCTCTGATTGTTTTTTTGTAAAGCAACGGTATATCGCCCAATATTTCTATAACATTATTTTTACAGTTTTCATAAGGTGAAACATCTTCTTGTTGCTCTTCGGTTATTACCACAACTGTTTCCGTTTTTTTCTTTTTTGATATGATTTGTGAACGTATCATTGAGACACCCGCAAGCATAACTATCAGTGATATTGCAATGATACCGCCCAAACTGATTAAACTTGCCAGAAGAAATGCTGCTGTAAAGGCAACGATTGCCGTTATAAACCAACCGGCAACGACTGCGATTACGCCCGATACTCGATAAACGGCACTTTCGCGACCCCAAGCTCGGTCGGTGAGTGAGGTTCCCATAGCAACCATAAACGTAACATAGGTTGTGGAAAGTGGTAATTTATAAGCAGTTCCGATAGAAATCAGAACACCGGATACCATCAAATTTACGGCTGCTCGAATTAAATCGAACGTGGGTTTTATTTCACCTTCCATTTCTTCGGGTAATGAGAATTTTTTTTCTATTCCGGCACGTATTCTTGGTGGAATTAAATCTTCAACTATTTTTGAAATCTGTATAGTTGTTCTGACAATATTTCGCGATAGTGCAGTGGATTCAAAACGTTCAGCTCCTGAACTTTGCCTGCTCAAATTTAAGGATGTTTCGGTAACTGTTTTTGCTTTTTTTGAAAACCAAAGTGTAATAACCATGATTATTCCGGCAAGAATAAGGAACAGAGTGGGCGTTTTTACTGCTTCTGTTAAACCCTCCATCATAAATGAGTCTGCCGGTAAGCCAGAACTTGCCCATGCTTTGTAGGATTCAAATCCGGCGAGAGGTACCCCGATAAAATTCACCAAATCATTGCCGGCGAATGACATCGCTAATGAAAATGTGCCGAATAATACAATCAATTTCAAAGTATTTATTTTGAAAACATATTGCAACAAAGCCATAATGCCAACCCATGCTATGAAACTTAAACCTATGACAGAACTTATATTTGAATTTATCCAATCACTGAATGTGAGGGTATCGGAAAATGGAATATCCGAAAATATAGAATCCTTTATTCCTTGTATCAATGTAAAATAGGTGATTGCAGTAACAGCCAAACCTCCCCAGATTGCGCCGTATCTGTTAAAAGCTCGTTTAATTTCAAATGAAAACAGCAATCGGGATAAGTATTGAACTATGGCTCCGATACTAAAGGCAACGACTACAGAAAATAATATCCCTCCAATAATAACCAAGGCTTTTTCGGAGTTGATAAAACTTCCGACCTCAGACAAAGAGCGTCCGTCTTTATTCAAAACAACAATTGACATGGCAACTGCCGAACCCAATAGCTCAAAAACCAATGAGACAGTAGTGGACGTAGGCATTCCGAGCGAGTTGAACACATCAAGCAAAATTACGTCTGTCAGCATAACTGTAAGGAATATTATTATGATTTCGTTAAACGAAAATAGGTCAGGGTGAAAAATGCCTTTACGTGCAACCTCCATCATTCCGCCGGAAAAAACCGCACCGACCAAAACTCCCATGCTTGCAACTATCATAACAACCCTGAACGGAGCAGCGTTCGACCCGATTGCCGACACAAGAAAATTCACGGCATCGTTACTCACTCCGACAATTAAGTCTAATACGGCAAGCAAAAACAAAATACCTACAATGATAATAAAAACGGATTCCATAAACAGTTATTCAATGTGGCATCAAAAATAGAACAAATGAGTTTAATTATTTGCTAGCGTAGTTTAAGGAATTGTTAAGATATTCAAAAAAAAAATAAGCTGACAAAATAAATTGTCAGCTTTGTACCTGAGGCCGGGCTCGAACCGGCACGGCATTACTACCACAGGTTTTTGAGACCAGCGCGTCTACCAATTCCGCCACTCAGGCATTTCGGGAGTGCAAATGTATGTATATTTTTTTGTTCGACAAATTTTTTTCAAAAAAAGTAGGATTTATTTGTATTGCGTAAATTCCCATTCGGATAAATTGAGCGTAGATTCTATTTGTGTTTCAGTGTCTTTGTCTAAATTCGGAAAAAAATCTATGCCTGTTTTTGCTTCAACTTCATCAATTGAAACTGCATAATTTTTAAAACTGTCCTCGATATCAACATGAGGCATGATAAAACCGATGCCTTTTTTTGTGTCGCCGTCCACTATCACTTTGTAAAAAAACTCCGGAACGGAGACTTCACTTTCGCCAATACTCGGCAAACCGCTTGTCAGCACCGGACCTGTTACAATGTATATTTTGCCGTACATGATTGCCCAGTCGCGCATTTGATATTCCAAGTATTTCCATTTACCGTCGTTGAACTCATGAATTTGAGGACACATATTACTCATAAAAAAACTTTCGGACATTGCCGTTTCCGACCATTTGTTGTCGGCTGCGGGGCATAAATGACCTCGGTCAAAGCCGGAGCTTTTGTAATCGTTCAATTTTGCACTGCCGGTGCTGACATCCGGATCTTCTCGGAAATCATCGTCTCTGGATACAACTTCGGATTCGGCTTCTTCTTTGGTCAGTTCGTAAGCCACCCAGTCAGCTTGTTCGTGAGTTTCGTTGTAACTTAGCGTGTATGCAAGATGTTCAACAATTTGATTGGTTCCAACTTGTGCAGGAAGTTCTATGGGACCGGTTTCTATGTTTTTATCTTTACAACCGGAATTTGATGCCAAGCCGAAAGCAAACAATAATAATGTTAATGTTCTGATTTTTAAGTTCATATACTGATAGTGTCTAAATTTTGGAATTTGAAAATGTAATAATTTGCAGTAAATCTAATATCTTGTATCTGATATACAATACTCCGTTAATATTTTTTGTAAGATATTGATTTATTGTAAATTAGATAAGAAAATTTCTCGAATAAGAGTATGATTGTAACTAATTGGAATTAAGCGATTTGAGTCTAATGTCTAACATCTAAATTCTAAAATCTAACGAAGTATTGATATAAAAAAACGTAATCTTTACAAAAACGCCCCTCGAATACTGTTACTCAAAGGGCGTATAATGCTCACTGAACAATTAGTTCGTCTTTGTAAGAAAACTCATAACACATTGTAATACTTAATGTTATACAGATATTGTTAATGAATGTTTTAAGAAATTCCGTAGAAACACCGTAGAAATTCGATTGATACTCAAAGCAACAATGAATGACTCCTTTTTGACGATTGAATGACTTCTAAATGACAAAACATTCGATTAAAAAAATGACATATGCAACATAATATCAATCATTTATACGTTTTCTTACAGACCCTAATTATCTAAAATTTTAGCCTCCACACGGCGATTGAGCTGACGCCCTTCTTTTGTTTTGTTATCCGCACGGGGTTGAGATTCTCCGTACCCTTGTGCTACTATTTTGTCAATCGTAATACCTTGACTCACAATATAATCAACCACAGCTTGCGCTCTGTTTTGAGATAATTTCATATTTGAAGCATCGTTCCCTTGGTTGTCAGTATGACCGGAAATTTCGAGTTTCAGACGCGGAAATTGTTTCATAATATCAATAATCCGTTGAAGTTCCGGATAGGATTCCGGACGCAAGATTGATTTTCCTGTATCAAAAAACACATTATTCAAGACAATTTTAGCACCGATACCCATAGGTTGCAATTGGATATCCTTTTGAATGACCATGTGAATGGCAGTATCGGCAATCACAAAATTTTCGGAGTGGAAAAAATAGTCGGGCGCACCGCAAGTTAGGGCGTATTCTTTGCCCGGCGGGAGCGGAACGGTGTATGAGCCGGTTGCCGGATAGGTTTCAATTGATTTTATGATTTTTCCGGTGGAATTGTCCGTAAGTTCGAGCATTGCTTTTATCGGATTGCCCGTAAAAGCATCAGTAACAACACCTTTCACAAGTGATAGTTGAATGATAACAATATTTACCGGTTTCTCAATATCGGATTCAGTCGTTGGTTTCATAAAATAGGCAATATCCTCATCGGCAGCACCTTCGGAAACAAAAGTCGGTTTTTCGGGACCGAGAAATACGACTTGATAAATGTCCTTATCTCCGTAACTGTCCGGGCGGTCTGCAGCAAAATAACCGATATTCTCTTGTGGGGTAAGCATAAAAAACACATCGTCGTCTGCTGTATTTATGGGGTATCCTACATTTTCGGGGTCAGTCCAAGTGCCGTCATCATTCCGATATATTTTGAAAATATCGTAACCTCCGATAGAATTGTGTCCTTTGGAACTGAAATAAAGAGTTCTTCCGTCTGAGGAGATTTCAACGGTTTCTTCATCGTATTTTGAATTGGCTTTGTTCAAAGGCTCAGGTCTTTGCCAATGACCTCCGTCTTGGGTGCGGTAACTGTACCAGATGTCTTGTTTGCCTCCGAGTTTATTTTTTCGGTTCGATACAAAATACAAAGTCAATGAATCTTTTGTAACCGAAACCGAACTTTCTTTAAATCTTCGCTTATTAATTCGGTTTAGCTTGTTCATATGCCCCCATTTTCCGTTTTTGTATTGCGAGTTGAATAAGTTTCCGTACCCTTTGTAACCGCGATAAACACACAATTCACGACCTTCGGGCGAAATATCTACTGCGGCATCGTTATGTTTTGTGTTGATAGGTTTTCCCATTTGTTCGGCTTGTCCCCAAACACCGTTTTTAGCACGCGACATATACACATCTTCGTAATACTTCATATCCGCAGGGTTAAGGCGACCGCCTGTGGTATTTTCGCGGCGTGAGGTGAAATATAATATCGAATCTTCAAGAAAGAAAACAGGGCTGTATTCAGGTTCCGAACTGTTTACACCTTCGCCTAAATTATCAATAAAACATCTGACAGGCGATTTTTGCAACTCAATACCGTTTTGACATTCCTCAATTTTTTTGTCAATCAGCATTTTTTTCTTTTGTTTTTGTTGGGTACTTAGTGCATTGAGATAATCTTCGTAATCAATAATTGCCTTTTTGAAATCGTGGCTATATTGGTAAGCCATTGCTCGATAAAGCAGTACGTCGGGCAGGTTCGGGTTAATGTAATAGGCATTGTCAATGTATTTTAGTGCTTTGTATTTGCTGTGAGTGTTCATGTAGGCGATACCTATTTTCAGGTTCAGTCCGGCATGGTCTTCGTTGTATTCATAAGCCTTTGTGTAGTATTCAAGGGCTTGTAAGTAGGCACCTTTTTTGTTTATTCGGTATCTGCGATTTCCTTTTTTTACGTTCTTCCACGCGTCTTTAAATTCTTGGTCTTCAGAAATTTTAAATTCCGATTTTTTTATTCTGATATTTTTTTGTGCTTCAGCTTTGAAACCTGCAAATGTGAACAACGCAACAATGAGTGTGATATATAATGCTTTCATTTTCAATTATTTTACCGATAGTTAATGATTTATTTGCATCCTTTTTTATAAAGCTCGGGGTTCTCAATTCCGAGTTCTGCGGCTTTAGTCCAATCTTTGCAGGCACCTTTGAAGTTGCGTTGCATTTCTTTAACGTAGCCTCTGTTTGCATAAGCCTGTGCATATTTTTCGTTCACTTTTATTGCTTGTGTGAACACTTGCTCGGCTGATTTGTAATCTTTCATTTTTAAATGACACATTCCCATATTGTTGTAGGCAATGGCATACGTATTTTTGTAATTGATACAAAGTTGAAAATCTTCGATTGCACTTTTGAATATTTCTTCGGCAGACTTATCGCGACCTTTTTCCAGTTCAAAGAGTGCTTTTTCGTATTTGGCTAAGCCTCTGTTATTGAAAGCGATGAAGTATTCGGCGTTGATTTCTACGGCTTTTGAATAGGCTTCAATCGCATCGTCGTATTTTTTCAGTTCACGGCTGACAGAGCCTAAGTTGTTGTAAGCAAAAGCCATATCGGGCTTAAGTTCAACGGCTTTTTTATAGTCGGCTTCGGCTCCTTGAATATTGCCTTTTTTGCGTTTTACACTGCCTCTGTCGTGATAGGCATAAGCGTATTTCGGGTCAATTTCAATCGCTTTGTCAAAATCGGCGAGGGCATCTTCCAATTTATTATCCTTAAACTTACAAACTCCGCTATAGTAAAAAACATTTGCCTTTTTGTAACCTTTTTGGTTGGAAGACGAAAAGTCTGCAATTGCACCGGAATAGTCTCCTGTATTAAATCTGGCAAATCCTCTGTAAAACAGCACTTTCGGTTCTTCGGGCAGGAGTTGCGCCGCAACCGACAAGTCTGCAACGGCATCTTCATAACTTAGAAGTTCAATTTTTGTCATACCTCTGTTGTAATAAGCCTTTCCAAAATTCGGTTTCATCTTTACGGCAGAAGAAAATTCAGCAATTGCAGAAGGGAAATCTTGTCTTAAATAATGTTCCACGCCTCTGTTGTATGCTAATTCAGATTCTTGGTCGGCAGCCATAACACGTGTCATGGAAGTGTCAATTTGTGCCGAAATCTTAATTAATGCTGAAAAACTCAACAAAATGACAAGTAAAATCTGTTTCATTGGATATAATTTCATTTATTTGATATTTTTTTGAAGAATTGTATCAATATTGTCTCAAAAAAAACTATATTTACAGCTTAATTGAGGATGCAAACTTATGAAATTTTTATCAAAAAGTAC
>DYOJ01000050.1:0-4104 GCA_020720705.1 Acetofilamentum sp. | reverse complement strand
CATTTATTTTTAGCATTTATTTTTAGCATTTATTTTTAGCATTTATTTTGAGATTATGCAAAACGTTTACAATTTTATAAATCTTGAATATCTTTCGGCATTGTCTGCAGACAAAGTTTTTATCAGGTCAATGTTAGAAACTTTTGTTGAGCAATGGGGAATTTTAGAAAAAAGTATTGAGACAGCAATTAAAAATCAGGACAATACAGCTTTAGGTGCAGCTATTCACAAAGCAAAATCTTCTGTTGCTATCGTAGGGATGACCGAAGATGCCGAAAAACTGAATATACTCGAAGAAGATATTGCAACTAATTCAAATACTGATAGTTACAGTCTGCGTATCACACATTTTTTCAAACGTATGAAAAACGGAATTGACGAGGCTCGCCTTGCTCTAAATGATTATCAATGAGTTATCCGTATGAAATTTCCGGCACGATAGATATTTTGTCGGACACCATAAATGAACAAAAGGTTAGTGAGAGCTTGTTGCTCAGAGTTTTGACACAGAATTTTTCTGACAAACCGGATTTTAATGTTCAACAGAACAAGGTAACATACACCGAAACGGATACTTTATTTAAAATTCCGTACGGGATTCAAATTTTTGTAACCAAAAAAGGCTCCGACTACACATTGAACTATAGCATTGAGTATGATAAATTGATTAAAATTACGCTTGCCTTAACGATTTTGAGCGCATTTTTATCCTTTTATTCCGTTACAACCTTCTTGATTACAGCCGCAATATTCTCGGTTATGTTTTATATCGGAAACTCGTTTTTCATACAATCGTCTTTTGAACGCCGCTTGAATGGGATTGTCGGAAATACTGAGGTCGAATTTGAGAACGGCGGAATTGTAACTGCCGAACTCAAAAAACGTCTGAACAATCCGAACCTTTGTCCCGCCTGCGGTGCCGACATTCATACCTACGATTTGGAATGTTCCGAGTGCGGTTTGCGCTTGCGACAAAACCGTTATTCCCGTCCGTTGGATATTTCAAAATACCAATCGGCTCACGTGAACTATGAGTATAAACCCAAAGCGTAGTTGGCAGAAAATTTCTACTGCTTTGTGATTCAATTATTTATATCTATTTTCTCAATTTCTTGCTTTTGCAATTGTGTTGATTGAGCAATTATTTCAATCGAAACGCCTAATTTTTTTAATTTTTTTGCAATTTCAAATCTTTCTTCTTTTTTATCTAATTCTATTACAACTTTTCTCATTTCGTCCTCTTTCATTTTTTGTAAAGTTTCCCCATCTAACTTATCATAATTTATGATGTCAATAACTTTGGCAACTCCTTTGTTATTAAGATTTAACTTATAATTCACAGGTTCATTCATGGATGCGTAAAATAAATCTATCCAATCTTGATAATTTTTTGGTGTTTCTGTATTTTGATATTTTTTAGAAGCATTTAGAAAAATCATGCTATGTTCATATATCTTAATGAGTTCGCCATTAAAATTTCTCGGATTAAAATCCATGATTAACACATTGTCTTTTATTGGTAAACCGTCTTTTTGGTCGAAACGATAAGGTCTCGAAAAAACTACAATACCCAAAATTCGTTGTATAAACTTATACTCGGAAGCACTTTTTTGTTGATTTGCAATTAAAGTTAAGAAATAATCTAAAAATCTGTCGAAATTATAATCGTAATCAATTTTTTGGATTTCTATTATAAATTTATGGTCAGATGTTTCTGCATAAATATCTAATTCAAAATTTATGGGTGATAAAGGCGGTTCAAATTTTTTTTCGGTTTCAATTTTATCCACGATTATTTCTACGTCAAAAAGGTCATTTACAAATTGTTGAAATACAAATTTATCTGTAAATGCTTTTTTGAATATCGTTTCATTATCTAACGGAGCCAACATACATTTTGATTTTTATACTTTATGCAAAGATACGAAAATTACCTAAAAAACGTAGCTCTTTTTAATTTTTCTATTATAATTTTAAGTTTTTTTTACCTTAAAACAAAAAGCTAAATATCTATCAAATAGACATTTAGCTTAGAACAATGTGATCCCGGAAAGATTCGAACCTTCGACCCACAGCTTAGAAGGCTGTTGCTCTATCCACTGAGCTACGGGACCAAATCGGACTGCAAAGGTAATCTTTTTTTCATTTTCTATTGCATTTTTTTTACTTTTTTTTTCTATAGATTTATGAGTCCACTCCTAAAAGTTTTTTTAACAAAATTATATCGAATTTAATATTTTTTAAATTATTTAATTTCAATTAGTTACAAAAATGACAATTCGTAATAAATCGTGAATTGGTGGTCAATTTTGACTTTTCGGAGCGGACTCATTTATTTTATCCTAACAAAATGCAATTTGTTCAAATAAAATATGGTGTACTTCGTTTTTTTAGTTATTTTAGCATAAATTTAATTTCTTTCAATTATGAAAAATATTTTTGCGGTACTTACGCTGTTTATAGCTGTAACATACTGTGCTTATGCGCAGGATAAAACCATAATTTTCACATCAGAGCCTGAAAATATGGGAGATGCAATCAACTCGATGTATGATGATTCTGACATCAGAATTTCGCCTGACGGTAAAACATTTTATTTCATTCGTTGGAAATCGCCCGATAATATCGGCGGCGGCTATACGGATATTTATGTGTCCGAATTGCAAGCGGACGCAACATGGGGCAAAGCCTACAACGTAGGTACTCCGATAAATGACGAAAACATGAATTTCCTCGTAGGGATACGCCCGGACGGCAATGCGATGATTGTGCGAGGATTGAAAAATTCAGAAAAAAACACAAATCTATATCTTTCTTATCGTACCGGAAATACTTGGGGCGATTTGATACCTATGGAATTTGAAGCTGGCGCAGGCGTAGTTGATGACTACGGTTATACAGTTTCACCCGATTTTAAGACCCTGATAGTCTGCGATAAACGAGACGGGCGATACGATTTATTTATCAGTTTTTGGAAAAATAATGTTTGGACAAGTCCCTTAAAACTCGGCAGTCCGGTTAATACGGAAGATTCTGACGCTTGGCCTGTGCTGGCAGCAGACGGAGTAACACTTTTTTATTCGTCAGCCGGACACTCAAAATACGGTTCGAGCGATATTGTGATGACTAAACGTTTGGATGATACTTGGATGAACTGGTCTGAGCCGATAAATTTAGGCGAGAAAATAAACTCATCAGGCTACGATGCTGATTTTATTGTAGATACAAAAGGTGAATATGCCTATTTTGCGTCTAACAAAAGTGGCACAAGTTTCGATATTTTTCGGATTGTGTTGCCTAAAGAAGCCAAACCCGAACCGGTGGTTTTGGTAAACGGAAAAGTTTTCAATAAAAAAACTAACGAACCGCTTGAAGTCGAAGTTGTGTATTACGATTTAAGTTCAGGTGCAGAACTCGGGAGAGCATACTCCAATGCTGTTACGGGCGGATACAAAATTTTGTTGCCCTACGGAAAAAAATACAGTTTCAAAGCTGATGCTGCGAAATTTGCATCCGTATCCGAAAATATTGACTTGTCTCCGAGCAACACCTCACTTTCTGCCGAAGCAACCTATCAGGAACTCGAACGAAATCTGTTTCTTGTCCCAATGGAAGCCGGCAGCACAGTGCGTATCAATAATTTGTTTTTTGAAACCGGTAAAGCCGTAATAAATTCCGATTCTTATTTGGAACTCAATCAATTGGTTGAACTGATGCAAAAAAATCCGACTTTGGAAATTGAAATCGGCGGACATACAGATAATATTGGCACAGACGAATCAAATTTAGCTCTATCACAAAAACGCGCACAAGCAGTTGTTGAATATCTAAAATCAAAAGGAATAACAAGTCGTATTTCGCACAAAGGATACGGAGAGAAGAAACCGGTTTCACCCAACACCACCCCCGAAGGCAGACAGCAAAACAGGCGTGTGGAATTTAAAATCGTAAAAATGTAAAGGAATAATAGGGAATTTTGCTGAAAACAATAGCATTTGTATTGCCGAGACCTCAGCGCCGGTCTCGGCATTTTTTCTTTGTTTCTTATACTAAACTGCTATCAAATATATTGTTGCACCTTTGAGGTGTTTTCACCTCAAAGCC
>DYOJ01000609.1 GCA_020720705.1 Acetofilamentum sp. | reverse complement strand
GACATAACGAAGAAATTCCGTATCCGGACATCACCACAAAAGAAAAAGCCCAAAAGTATATCGGATTAGATATGGAACAACTGAATATTGAGAAAAAAACGTTCAAAGAAAATCTTTTACCTCAATGGCTCAAAGATGCTGAAGCAAGACAAGCTGCCTTCAAAATCGAACGGTATTAGTTTTTGCAAATAAATAATTAAATGTGAGAACAACATAATTGTGTTGATGCTGTAAACGATTCTTAATCTATTGATATTCATTTAATAAACTTCATATTTCAAATCATAGTTCTTGAATAACAAATGTGGTTTATTGTGATTTAATTATTTTCGGAAATATTCTGTTGATAATAATATGTTCGAGTTTTATTGTTAATATATCAATAAGTGAATCAATACATTATGTATTTTCGATTAAATTTATAGTTTAAATTTCACCAAAAATATCACACTTAAAAATGTAAATGCCGGGGAATATCTCTTCGGCATTTGTTTGGAGTTTACGATTCAACAGATACTTTAAAAAATGTTAATATTTTTTAATTCACGTAATTTTTCTAAATTTGTATCGTTTCTCACAATAACAATTAAAGACAGTCAAATGATAAATAAAACAGCAGTTTGGACATTGGTTTTTACCTTAGTGAGTTCAAGTATTTTTGCCCAAAATCGTCTCGGACAAGACCTGAATGCAATAACTACAGGAATTCCTTTTCTACTTATCGCGCCGGATTCGCGCGCAGGTGCTATGGGCGATGCCGGCGCAGCAACAAGCCCCGATGTTAACTCCATACATTGGAATCCCGCAAAATATGCATTTGCGGAACAACCGATTTCAATTAACACGTCCTATATTCCGTGGTTGCGAAATATTGTGGATGATATTAATTTTGCAAATTTATCAGGCGCATATAAAATTGATGACCGACAAAGTATCGGAGCATCTTTAATGTATTTTTCATTAGGAAACATCACTTTTACAAATTCGCTGGGAACCACCATCGGAAGTCATAAGCCCAATGAGTTCTCTCTTGATTTTGCTTATGCGTTGAAACTTAGCCAAAAAATGTCCGGCGGTGTGGCTTTTCGCTATGCACACTCAAATCTTACCGGAGGAATCGCACCGGACGGACAAACCTCAAAACCGGGCAATGCTTATGCAGGCGACATCTCATTTTTCTACACAAATCCGATGCAAACCGCCGGAAAAGATGCTGTTCTGAATTTTGGGGCAGTGATTTCCAATTTAGGCTCAAAAATCTCTTATGGAGATAATTCCTACGAAGAGTTCATACCTGCCAATTTAAGACTTGGCACCTCTTACGAGCTGGAAATTGACGAATATAACAAAATCATGTTCGCTTTGGATATAAACAAATTGCTTGTGCCGACACCAACCGTAACTCTCAATGACACCGTTTACGGCATTCCGTCTGACGGAATTTCAGTGCCGAAAGCTGTATTTCAATCATTTTACGATGCTCCGGGCGGATTTTCGGAAGAAATGCACGAGTTGATGTACTCACTCGGTATGGAATATTGGTATAACGGACAATTTGCATTACGCGGCGGGTATTTTGATGAACATGCAACCAAAGGGAATCGAAAATATTTTACAATGGGCGTAGGTGTTAAATTAAATGTTTTCAGTATTGATTTTGCCTATTTGGTACCGTCGGCAGGTCGTCAAAATCCGTTGGCTAACACCTTGCGCTTTACGCTCGGATTTAATTTTCAAGAATAAAAAGTGTTTGTAAGAAAACGTGTAAATATTTGACATTATGTAGGTTATAGTCATTTTTGCAATCGAATGTTTTGTCATTAGTAGTCATTAAATTGTCAAAAAGTGGTCATTCATTGCTTTTCTTTAGTTCCAATCGAATATCTACTGTATTTCTACAGAATTTCTAAAAAACATTCAATGTCGTTTAGTTATGAACCGTTTCAAATGGTCGCTGACCTTTGAAACGGTTTTATGCTACCCGTTCGATGGTCTTCGAC
>DYOJ01000608.1 GCA_020720705.1 Acetofilamentum sp. | reverse complement strand
ATAGCTGTTTAGTATAACTCCAACAAAAAAGTCGCAAAGCAAATTATTGCTTTACGACTTTTTTTTAGGAAATATACCCGAAGGTTAATCTTCCGATTTATTTTTCGAAGTAAGTGAGTACCAATCAATATTTCGAGAAGCAAACATCGCCAATGCAACCACGATAAACAAACCGATACTGCCAACCAAAAGCGAATAGTTTTGTAATTGAATGAGAACGAATATAAACAAATACAAAGTCGAAATTATTAAGCCGGTTATCAGTGTGAGCTTTTTATCTTTGAGCATGGTATGGGAATATGCCGTAATAAGACCGATAACAGCCAATGAAGCAATCCAATAAGCCAAAGTAAAACTGATATGTTCCGATAAAGATACCAGCAAAATATAAAATACCGTTAATGCAAATCCGACAAGCAGATACTGGATAAAGTGAATATTGATGCTGTTGCGAGTTTGCATGAAAAAATAAATCATAAATGTCAATATGATAATCAAAACGGCATATTTTGCTGCGCGTGTATTTTTTTGATATTCATCCACACCAATCAACAACCCTACACCGAACGCCGAACTTCCGATTGAGTAATCCGGATTTACGAATGACTGCGGATAATTTCTGTTTAAATGAAAAACGTTCCATTCCGCTGTAAATCCGTCTTTTGTGATGTCCGACTTTTCGGGCAAAAATGCGCCGTCAAATTTCGGATTCGGATTGTCGGCTGAAATTGAAATATGCGTTTCCTTCCCTACCGGAATAAAGTTCAAAGTTTGACTTCCGTTAAATTCAAGAGTGTATTTAAAACTTGATTTTTTTGAAAAATAACTTGTGTCCAATTTGAGTTGCGTGCTGATTCCGCTTTCAATAACGATGAGCGCCATCGAACCCGGGTCGAAATCTTTGGTCGAGCCGTCAAAATCAAGCTGCACACTGTTTAGGCTTCGTAAATCGCTCACTCCTTGTGTGATATGCGCTTTTGATAATTCTAAATTATTTATTCCCAATTTTTTTAATTCTTCATAATCAAAACTGCCTTCAATTTTAATCGCAGATTTGTAAACAACTGCCTCGTAGATACCCCTTCGGCGAGTTTCGGATTTTACATCGGCAGAAACCGACAACTTTTCAGGCAAAAGATAAGCATGCTTTGTTACAATTTGGCTTTCGTATTTATCTTTCGCGCTGTTATAAACTTGCTCCTCAGCCTGATACGGCACCGTTATTATTGGGCCTGAAATTGTTTGAGGATTGCCCCATTTTTGACTTATTTCGTCCACTGCTTCTTGTTTAGTGAATTGCCTGTCGCTGATTAATTCTTCGACAAAACCTATCGGAATCAACATCAACAACACGAGAAATCCGATACTCATCAATCGGATAGTTACAGACGTTCGCATCCAAGTGCGAAAACGGTCGAATGAATTTTGTTCTTGCATATTTTGAAATTTTAATTCAGATTGTAGATGCAAATTTATAATATTTTCATAATTCTACTTTTCGAAGTTCAAAATCTTTGATAATATGAATGTTACAACTAAAATAAACATTGACTTAGCAAGAGTATTTAGTAGTTAGATATTAGTATTTAGATGAGTTAATTGCAGAAAATCAAACAATTAGCTATTTTTATAATTACTAACTACTGAAATCTAAATACTTTTAAAATCATCACTTAAATCATTTAACTTACTTATTCTTAATACAATTTAACTTAGTAAAGTAGAAATAATTAATATTTTTTGCGAAGCAATCCACAATCTACTCGAAAATCAAAAGAATATGCTTTTGAGAAATTAATTCATAAAAAACCTGACTTTTGACAAAATTTTTACATATTTGTAGTTTAAATAATTTTCAATATAAATTCATAAATTCTCGGAAATGAATAAACAATTTGTGTTAAGTTTGTTTGTCCTCACAATTTTGGGGACACAGCTCGGGCGAGCGTGTACGAACTACCTCATCACGCGCGGCGCATCTGCCGACGGCTCGATAATGA
>DYOJ01000607.1 GCA_020720705.1 Acetofilamentum sp. | reverse complement strand
TAAGTAGCAACACCCTGCGGCAAGAGGAGCAGACCGTTGAACAGCCCCGAAAGTACGGAGTGAAACAGTACGACTACTATTTCAAATTTACAACCTCGTTTATTACTTGAAAAATGTCCGGTTCCATACTTTCGTCAATCGTGTTGCCGATGTGTTTGTGATGTGGGTATGAGGCTAAATGTATATGGTGCGGCGCATTATCGTATCTAAACATCATAACATTTTCCAAATCACGAAAATGATATTTGTATTTCGACTTCTCGACTTTGGGATGATTTACGGTAACAACTTCCAAAATATCCAAAATGCCGTTGTCGAATACAAGTTGCCCTTCTATGATTCCGAGAAAATCATTTATTTTTCGCTTATTAACCGAAGAGCTGACAATACGTTCCGTGTTGTTTACGATTGTATCGAACTCGTTAAAATAATCGTTTATCATTGCAACTGAGTAAGTTCGTTTTGAAATTTGAGCCAACTCTCGTGAAGTGCGCACCAAATCATAAAATCGTTATCGTGCATTTGCTCGCCGTAGATGCCGTTTTGGTACTTTTCATAAAATTCATCGGTTACAAAACCGTATTTTTTTTCGTAAGCGGCTGTTTCCGATTCAATTTTTCTGATTCCTTTTTTAAGTTCGTTTTTACGATATTCAACCATCGAGTTTATGAGTGCACCGTAGTCATTACGATGTATGCTCAACAATTTTGAGAAACGATTTTCGGTTTGTTTATCTAATTCGAGTGTCAGCATATTTGTTTATTTTTGAGGGGAAATTTTCTTTGAAAATACCGTTTTGTATTTCTTGCAAAGATACGAAAATTTTGAAAATTAGATAATTTGGAAAATGTGGCGACACGCTCCGTTATTTTGCAGGTTACTGTGAAAAGAATTGTAACTGCAAATGGGAGAATTGTCGCATTTGATAAAATCTTACGTGTCATTGTTGTTAAAATTTATTGAGTTTGTAATTCATTGAAAGCGAGTAAGTATTTTGGGCAAATGAAGGGTAAATTTTAATTGTATTCAAAAAAGTTGTGCTGTTTACAGGCTTGTTTTTCAGCACCATAGCATCGGCTAAGCTGTATAAATACACGGCACCCGCACCGATAAAACAAACGTTTCGAACCGTGCCGTAGGTGGAGTAATTGTCTAAATAGTAAAAATACGTGTCCGAGCTGTGCGTATTTTTCATGGCTTGCTCGTAACTGTAAGAACGCATACTTTGCGATACCAACCCGCCCGTAAGCAACAACACTTCCGAAGACAGCATCATATAGCCCTTTGTTTTTTGGGCTTTGTAAATTTGCCCCCAGCCCGGCACTACCGCCGAACGCAATGCCGGAGCCGCACCCGGATTGTTTTCAACCGTTACATTGCCGGCAGACACTTGGTAACGCTCTGTGCCCGGAATTTTATAGTTGGAATAAATTGTAATTTTTTCGATAATCAAATTGTTGTTGTAACTGTCGTACACATAATTTGCCGATACGAACACATCGGATTCGTATTTCGACAACAATTCTTTGTAGTAATCGCCCGAATTTGCGGGCGGCAAGGTGGTACTTTCCATTTCGCGTATCAGCACGTTGTCTTCTTTGTAAAAACGGGCATTGAAATTCAAATTAGACGACTGCAATTGCTCATTTAAGGCATGAGCAATTTTTTCGCCCAAATAATCGCTCTCTTCGGCGAGCTTGTTTTTGCTGTCGTAAACAGCCATAACTGTAATGCGTTGATTTTTGTCGGACTTGTTAAGCACTTTAAGCTCTGAAAAAATGTTTTTGGCAGCTTTTACTGATGTGCTGTTTCAAGCATAGGGATACAGTTTTTGGGCATTGAGGGTTGCAAAATTTGCACAAAATGCAAGGCATAGCAAAAGATAAAATTTTGATTTCATCGTAATAATTTTTCTGAATTTAGTGAAGCAAAGATAACTGAAGAGTTTCACAAGCTTGTTACAGACATTTTGTGTTTTTTTAACGGAACAAATTTAAGTTTTT
>DYOJ01000606.1 GCA_020720705.1 Acetofilamentum sp. | reverse complement strand
TGTAAACGGCAAGCCACGAGGGGGTGGATTGATAATAAAATTCAAGAACATCGCCTACATCAATCGCACCCGTAAAATAAATTTCCGTTGAATCAACATTAAAAACTAAATTATTATATCCACCGGGCAAATCAATGCTGTTATTTCTGACAAACTCATTTGTTTCTACGGCAACATGTGAAGTGTCATACTTAATCAAGATTAAATTTTTGTCTCCGGTTTCAAAATTGTACTTTCGTCCGCTCATAATATAAGTCGAATCTTGGAGCATCAATAAATTTGAGCTGTAATTTATACCTTCATCGTTGATTTTATAGCTTGTAATTTGCAGATTCTCATCTAAGTCCAAAACCTCATTGATGCTGATTGTAAAGCTTGTAACCCAAGTTACGGCAAAATAGCCGGGTTTGTGTTTGTATTCATGCGTATCAAAAATAGAAGAAGCGCTGACATCAATATATGTTTCATTTACAATATCCCCCTCCAATGTGTGCTCTAAAATGAATGAATTTCTAAAACCTCCTGTTTCTTGCGGGTATATGGTTCCGGATAAAATAATGTTTCCGGCTTTATTAAATTTACATCCCCCTACATAAGAAATAAAACCGAAGCTGAAAGGGGTTTCATAACTTTCAATATTATTCAAATCAAAATCGAACGATTTCAAACTAAAATAAAATTGTTCGTCTTGTTTCAAAACCCCCGAAATCCATAGTTTATTTTCGTAAACAAACATTGCTTTGGGGCGATATTTGTATATATCGTCGGTTAGCAATAGATTGTTTATAACTGAGCCTTGTTTGTCCAGTTTTACAAGATAGGTTTTCTGTTCAGGCGTATAAACATTTTCGTCCAATAAGATAAAAAAAGCCTCCCCGGTTTCAGCAGCACTTGCTACAAGCTCTTCGTTTTGTGTTGATATGGTTGTTTCAAAAATAGTCTGAGCCTTTGACTGATTGATAAGCAAAAGCGAAATTAATGATAAGATGATATTTTTCATTTCTAAATATTTTAAAACCAACTGCTTAAAAATCAAGATAAGCAGTTGGTCGGTTTAAAAAGCGATTATTCTCCTGTCGGCGGAGTTGTTGGGTGCGGTATTGCATAAGTAAAATCTCCGATATGAAGAATAGACTCATCAGGGGCGTAAGGACTGTCGCCAATCAAAGAAATGCCAATGAAATCATGTCCTGCAAGATAACCTCCGACTTGTGTTTTTACAATCTGTGCAACCTTAGGGACACTGTTTAGATAAAAATTCATTTCGGCAACTGTAAGACATTGACTGAAATGCTCAAAATCTTGATTATTTTCCTCACTAAAAATGTAATAATAACAGTAATTTCGATAGTTTGATGCCGGATTACGTAACGCTTCTGAAAATTCGTTTGTTATCCAATTTATTGTTTTCACATCGGTATAATATCCGTAAATTACCGAAATGCGCATGCGTGCTTTGGAGGCAATTTGCAAAGCGGCATCGGATTTGTTGTAATACGTACCTTCGCATTTTCCGCTTTTTAAGCCCCATTTCCATGGTTCGGTAAAGTTAGATGTTACGATGCTGCCTTTCTCGGTTTGAATCAAAGCGAGTGTTGTAATGAGCTGAAATTCACCTTCAGCGATGGTTACATCCTGAAACATTAGTTTTTGCTGTGTCGAGTTCAACAATTCGCTCGTACGTTCGGCAAAGGCATCGTAAATTTCTACAACAGTTTGCAAGTTTAAATTTTGAGCCTGCTCCGATGCGCAAACTGTAAGCGTATCATACGCAAAATCAGCCACATCGGACAAATCGCGCTCCGTGTTGCAATACGAATAATTCAATGCCGCCTCAATATACCATACGGCACTGTCGAGTGTGAGCGTTTCATCGGATTTGGAGGCATCGGCGAGTTTTGCCTTAAAATTAAGGATTTTCTGCGCCGTGGGGTCTTTCGCTGCGGTTTGTGCGGGTTCAACAAGTTCGGTTTTGTTACATGCCGAAAAAAATACGGTGCTTGTTGCAAA
>DYOJ01000605.1 GCA_020720705.1 Acetofilamentum sp. | reverse complement strand
TAATTATAAAGTAGGTAAAGAATCGTTCTTTGGCAATTCCGGTCCTTTAACTTCTCCGCTGATTTCGAGTTTCACCGGAGAGTCATCTGTATTACAAAATACTTTTACCGATTTATGAAAAACACCCACCCGGTTACTATCATATTTAACTTTAATGCTTGCTTTTTCACCCGGTTTCAAGGCATCTTTCGGATACGAAGGAACCGTGCATCCGCATGAGGAAGATACGTTTGTGATTATCAGAGGTTTATCGCCTATGTTTGTGAACATAAATTCGATACTTGCATCTGCTTTATGCTCAAGTTTTCCGAAATCAAATTTTGTTATTTCAAATTTCACTTCTGTATTGTCGGGGCTTGCTGTACCGGAGTCGGAGTTGCATGAATTTAAAACAATGGCAACTAATATTAAGATGTTGAATACGAATAAATTACGCATAATATTTATGTTTTTAAAATTCTGTATTATTGATATAATTATCTGCTTCGGAATCTGTTTCAAAATAGTTCTTTGAACGCGCACCTTTTTGCGGGATAACAAATTTGTAGGTTCGTTTTGTCGGATTTGTAATTTTATCGGAGCGCAACCACGGATTAAGCGTTTTTAATACTTTGACATTCGTCCCGTTTTTTTGTGCAAAAATTTGTAAATTGATAAAAGCGGTATCCGAACTTACAGTGTAGGTTTCTATTTGCGGATATAAATCCTTTTTTTGCAAATAAAATCCATACGTTTGAGGTGCTTGCATGATAAGTTTCACGGCGGCAATGCGATACAAATAGCGAGCAGTTTCGGCATTAAGCCACAAATCATAATAATCCTCAGTTCCTTGTCCCTGAATTTGTTTGTTCAAATTTCCGATTCCTACATTGTATGATGCTGCAGCTGCTGTCCAACTGTTGTATCGTTTGTAGCTTTCTTTCAAATATTTACATGCAGCTTTGGTTGCTTTTTCGAGGTGGTAACGTTCGTCAACCTCGCGAGTAACTTCCAAACCGTAGTCCTTTGCCGTTTCGGTCATAAATTGCCAAAACCCCTTAGCACCCGCCGGCGAGCTGACATTGCGCATTCCGCTTTCGGTAACCATGAGATATTTAAAATCGTCAGGGATATTATTTTCAGCTAAAATAGGCTCAATAACGGGAAAAAAGCGGTATGATTTCTTGAGATACAAAAACATTTCGGAATGCCAATAGGCAACTTTTAGCAGTTCTTGGTCAAGCGATTCACGCACGTCAAAATATTCGAGAGGCATTTTTTCACCGGCAAACGTAAAACTGTCAGGTATCGCAAACGTGTGTGCAGCACCGAGTTCGGGAACATCGGTCAGTATTTTTTGCTCTTGCGGCTCTATTGATTGCGTTTTTGATGAGGTGAAAAAATCTATCACACCCCATGCGGCAAAAAATGCAACTGCGGCAAATGCCGGAACTCGCATGATTTTGATTGTTTTGTTCATTTAAGAATTTGAAAAAAATAAAAATATTTCTCTGCAAAGATGCTGTTTTTGTCGGATGTTACAAAAATATCCTTGTATGTTTTTGAAAATAAAAAAAGCGAGGCAGAACCTCGCTTTTAACTTTTTTATGATGTTTAACTTTTTTGATAGCGTTTGTTGAATTTATCCACACGACCGGCTGAATCCACAAATTTTGTTTTACCTGTGTAATACGGGTGCGATGTCGCTGAAATTTCTATCTTTATCAAGGGATAGGTAACGCCGTCTAACTCAATTTTTTCACGAGTTTTTATGGACGAGCGTGTGATAATGTGCGTGTCGTTGGACATGTCTTTGAAAACCACTTCACGGTAATCTTTCGGATGAATATCTTTTTTCATTTCTGCAAAATTTTCTTTTCTGAAATAATCGGACTGCAAAAATAAGCATTTTTTTGTAATCACAAATTTTTGATATATTTTTTTCGGCAATTCCGAACATTTTTTTTTAGTAAAAATGTTTTTTTGTTCGGAATTGCTGATTTGACCTCTAATTTTTGCTGATTAAAAGTTAAATTCAG
>DYOJ01000604.1 GCA_020720705.1 Acetofilamentum sp. | reverse complement strand
TGCCGGTGTAAACGGTTTGTCCGAGTGTGTTTACGATGCTCATGGTGCCGGTGCGTGTGCCGATATTGCTCACAAACACGGTATTATCGTTTGCAAAAACAGTCATGCTGTTGGCAGAAACAGCGTTTACGGAGCTTGTTCCGCGATTGAAATGCAGGATGAAACGCTCTTCGGTTTCGCCCGCTTCGTAGGTAAATTCGTAAACTACATCTTGGTCTAACTCTTTTTGCAAACCGGTTTTCAGGTCTTCCAAAACAATCGTTGTGTTTTCGTTAAAGGTAAATTCGGCGGCGGTTATGGTATAGGTACCGCTTATGTTGCAGGTGAATCCGATTGGGATGCTTTGCTCGGATTTGGCATCTTGCAATTGATTGAAAACCAATTTACTGCCATTTTCTACCGAATATATGGTCGGCACACCCGAGCCTCCAAACATTTTAATTGCATCATCGTTAGCATCGTTAAAATACAACACTACATCGTCGGTAAAACCGTTTCCGGAGGCTTGCAACTTTATTAAACCCGAAATTTGTGACTTGTATGCGGTCGTATTTGCAACACGCACAGCATTAGTCATGCCTAAGGTATTTGTTGCATTGGCTACCTGAACGAAAAAGCCTTGCATGGCAGGAATATATTGTGTTCCGCCGTTTGCACCACCACCGCCGTTATTGTAAGAGGCATAATTATTTAGTCCGGCATCCCAAATATAAAACGTATTCCCGACGTTTGTTCGTGTCCAGCCGCTTGCAGCATCCCAATTTATACCAGAAGGATACGGATTTCGAACCAAATGAAAACCGTTGAACGATGCTCCTGCAATGGGGTGATTGGAGTAGGAAAGGTTGGAAACGGTATAATCTCCGGTATGGAAAGTTCCCGAAAAAGTAAAAGTTGTGCCGGCTGTGGATTTTACCAAATAACCCGAGCCTGTTCCGATGCTTGCTGCACTTGCCCAGGCATCGTCATTTTCGTCTCCGTCGTACGTTTCAAGGTAAGTGAAAACCGAGTTTAAACCGGTAGTGGCATCGGCATCCACAGTTGGATTGCTCAACAAATGCCAACGCGCAGGCGCAAGATAACGTTCGGCTGAAAATGTTCCGGTTCCCGAAATCGTTCCGTAGTTTACAAAATTACTTACCGCGCTCAAAGCGGTTGTTGTTTGATTCAACACAACTTCACCGTTATTTGTGAAATTTCCGTTTACAGTTACAGAATGACCGGATTCTATCGAAAGGGTGTAACCTGCGTTTACGGTTAAATCCTTGCAAACAATGTTTTCAGTTTCGGAATAATCGAAATCTATGATGGCGTTATCTGTGGCTGTCGGTCCGGCAGTATTGCTCCACACGCCGGGCGTTTGCCAAATAATATCGGGGGAAACCATGTAGGTGCGGAAATACATGTCCCAAGAAACAGTACTTCCGTCCGATGTCGAATAATAAACGCCATTTGAATAAGTAATGTCATTTGTTGAAATTTCGGTGTACCAACTTTGAAAAATTCCAAACATACCCAAATCAATATATCCTTCCGGCGGACACGTTACTGTGAATCCGATAGTGTACATATTCCCGGTAGTTAATGCCGGTTGGCTGGCAAAGCTAAACGAAATCCATTCCGACGTTGTATTTGTTACCGTAACCACATTGCTTGTTGTTATTGCAGTTACAAGTCCTTCACCTGAATATAGGGTAAGCTGAATCACATTGTTAGGGGTGCCTCCAACACTTAATACATCTGAAATCTTTATATTCAAATCTATATGATGCAAGTTTCCACTCGCACCTGCTTTAAAAGATTGCCACTCGTCTGTCCCCATATAAAACGGACCTCCGGTTGCAGGAGCTCCTACGTCGTTATGAGCATCAAGGGTTTGGGCGGTGCTTGTAAAGTTGAAGAGCATCAAAAATACAAGACTTAGGAATGTAAAATTTCTCATTTATCTTTTTGGTTTAAATTTGTGCCTACTCTTTTGCGGATTTTCGGCTTTTTCCTTTGTGTGTAAAATGTTTGTTATG
>DYOJ01000049.1:3029-11741 GCA_020720705.1 Acetofilamentum sp. | reverse complement strand
AGCGGAGGAAGGGGGATTCGAACCCCCGGTGCCGTATCGAACAGCACGACGGTTTAGCAAACCGTTGGTTTCAGCCACTCACCCATCCCTCCGTGGCTAATTTTACTTTCTGTTCTAAAAGCGTGCGCAAAGGTAAATTATTTTATAGAATCAGCAAAATTTTATTACAATTGTTTTTTCTTTTTAATGATGTTTGTCTTCGTTTCCCGGTTTTTTCGGATTTGCTGAATCGCCGAGTTGTTTGCGCATGTGGGTATCTGCTTCGGTATTTTGTATTTCGTGATATTCGTGTATGGATAATTTGCCGTCTAAAAAGGCGGATGCCATAGCGGTTTGAACTTTTTCTTCGGCAGAAATCAATCTGGCTTTAGCTTGTTCTGCTTCTGCGTGTGCTCGTTCGATGGCGAGTTCGGCATGTACGTCTTTTCCTATTCGTATTTCTGATACGTCAACAGATATAATGTCGAAAGCTGTTCCTTTTCCAAGTTGTTGTTGTTCAACCTTATCTGCTAATAAAAAAGGACTTTGCAGTACATCGTAATGGCTGGCGGCTCGTCCGATTTCAGTTGAGAGGCTTTCATCTATTCGTGCCAAAACAGTTTGTTCGGTTGCTCCGCCGATAATGTTTTTGAGGTTTGCCCGCAAAGTAAGTTTTAATTTCATAAAGAGTTGTACTCCGTCCCTTGCAACACCGGTAACCGCATTTGTTTCAATTACTTTTGGGTTGATAGCTGAATCTACTGCTTGCCTGACATCAATTCCGGCAAGGTCAATCGATGCAATATCCTTAAACGTAAGGTTGTGATAATGAGCTTCTTTAGCTGCAATAAAAGCATCAACGGTTTTTACAATATCGCCGTTTGCAAGATAATGCTCTTTAAGGTCGTCGAGCGTAAACTCGTCGTAGCCTGCGTTGTGAGCCGAGACAAGCGTATCCACTACTTTGATAACATCCACATTTGCAAGGTAATGTGCGGCAAGTTGTTTTAGGGTTACGTCAGTCAGGTCTGCATTGTGTGCAGTTATCAGGGCGTGCATGATGGTTTCTACATTTACTTTTGCCAAAAATTGGGTTGCGAGTTCGTTATATGAAATCTCGAAGCCCGCGTTTACTGCTCTGATAGCGGTATTGGTAACTTTGATAATATCTACCCCGGCGAGGTAGCGGCTTATCATATCCTGTGCATTTAGTTTAAGCCCGGCGTTCTCGGCTTGAATCATCGTATTGATTATCAATGGTTGAGGAACGCTCTGTAAGCGCATTTTGACTAACTTCCACCAGCCGACACGCACACCGGATAACCATGCTTTATACCAGAGACCAAAGGGTACGAAATACCAAAAAAAGAACGGAACTCCAAGTCCCATGATAACGGCAAAGATTATTAAGAACACGGCAAGGGAGTCGCCGGCTGTTTCGGTGCTTGTCGAGGAGTCCTTTATGTCGTGGGTTTTTACCTCGTCAGGCAAGGGACTGTGCTTTTTTGCTTTATCAAATTCATCTCCGAGTTCGGTTATGCCGTCTTCATCTTCGGTTTTGCTGTTACCGCATGATGTTACGAATATAAACAGTCCGAACAACAGAACTACGAACCAAAATTTTGATTTCATGGGGTATTTATTTTGTTGCGTAATTTTTTTGAGTATAATATTTTGTGCAAATATGTAAACTTTACTTGTAATCAGCAAATATTAATGATGTCCGTGATTTGAGGTATCGTTGTGGCTATCATCGTTTCCGTGACTATTTTGTTGATTTTTTTCTTTTGGGAATAAAATATCTTGTTTGAGTTTATCTTTCATCGTTAAAGTTCCGGTTCGGAATCCTTCGGCAATGCCTTCCTCAACTTTTGCTTTTGCTTCGGCTAAGCGTGCTTTTGCATGCGCTTCGTCAGCTTTTGCATTGGCAATTTTTTCGTGTAAGTGAATTTCAGCCAGATGTTTTTCGTGTTCGGCATGGTGTACTTTGAAATCGGCGAGGGTGTCATGCCCGATTTCGATGTCGTAAACTTTTATGTCCAAGACTTCATAAGCACTGCTTTCGTTAAGTTTGTGCTCGTTTTTATTGATAAGTTCTACTTCGTCTTCTGTTTCGTATTTGCTGACCCCGTCAATTTTCGGCACTTTGAGTGTCCCTTGCAACCGTCTGCGTACGTTTTCGGCAATGCGGTCTAAATGGTTTAAGACTTCTTTGTAGTTGGTATGTCTGTGTATTTCTTCTGCCACGGCTTCGTTCACACGTCCGAATAAAACTTGTTCCTTTGAGCCTTTTACGTATAGCGGCAGTTTTCCTCTGACAGTTACGGACAGTTTCGGCGTGAGTTGGATGCCGTCTTTTCCGACAACGGTTACAGGCGGTTCAACCTTCATAACTTGCGGATTTATAGACCAATCAAGCAGTTTATCTAAATCATAAATTAAATCAAATTGCATTGCTTGTGCTGCCCCGAAAGGTATTTTGTTTCGTTGTGCATGTTGTAAAGCATAGATAACTTTCAGAACATTACCTCCTTTGAGATAGTGGTCGTCAATGTCTTCTTTTTTAAGCCCGAATTCCGGATTGTCAGCAATTAGTTTTCGAGCCGTAACATATTGTGCGACATCGGCTCCGGCAAGGTAATGCTCTTCGAGTTCCTTTTTTCCGATTCCCAGATGATTCTTCTTTGCATTGATTAAGGCTTTTACAAATTTCTCAACATCTAAGCCAAGCCTATGATAATCAACAAGTTCTTCAATGGTCAGGTCGAGTTCGGCTTGTTTTGCTTTGATAATATTTTTGATGATATTTTCAATGTCCCGTCCTTCAATATTATGATTTACGAGTTCTTTTTGGGTGATATTCAGGTCTGACCGTTCGGCTTTTATCATTGTGCTGACTAATTTTTCCATATCGCCGTCAGTCAAATAATGAATATCCATTGCTTGTTTGTCAATTTCGATACCGGCTTTTTTTGCCAGAATCATTGCGGATGCGTATTTTTCAATATCAATATTCGCTCTGAAATGTTCCAGCAAACTTTGTTGAGAAATGCGTAAGTCGGCGTTCGGGTTTGTGCCTAAAGTGTCTTTTTCGGTTGTTTTTATATGTTGTTCTTCGGTTTTAGTAATGTATAAACCGGCTTTTTTCATGCGAATGAGAATATTCACAATTTTTTTCATGTCCTCGTCTTCGAGGTTTTCTTCAACAAGTGCTTGCATGTCAAGTTCAAGGTCTGCTTTTTTTGCACGGAGCACTATCTCTACAAAAGCCTCAATATCACCACCATAGAGCGAATGTGTTTCGAGAACTTCCTGCGAAATATCAATATTTGCATTGCGAACAACCTTGAGTGCTTCAACAAGTTTTTCAGGATTTCCTCCGGATAGTTCAAATTTTTCGAGTTCGTTAATATCTACTTTTACGCCTGCACGCTTTGCTCGTATCAATATGCTGACCATGTTTTCGGTGTGTTTTTCGTCGGTAGATTGTAAATATTCTCGTAAATCTTCAAATTCCAAAGAGATGTTTACTTCTAATGCCTTCACATATTGTTGAAACAGAAATTTAATCGGCATTTTTTGTAATTTCAATTTGAAATAAGTCATGGAGATATGCCCAAAGCCGGCTTTTTTTGCATCCGGACGATATTCATACGGGATTTTTATCAGGAATAAAAACGTGAGTATCAGCCCGCCGAGTATTGTGAGAAAGATTTGTATTTCGCTCATATAACATTTTGATTTTGTGCGTAAAGATAATAAATAATCAAATTAAGGTGTCTGTTTTTTTTAAAGTATTTACTCAATATTGAGAAACACCCGAAACGATATTGATTTTTAAGAAAAGTTCTGTTTTTCGCTTTGCGATTATATCATTAGTTAAGGCGTTGATAATTACAAATATACGAAAATTAGAAGTTAATGAATATCCTTTTTGAGGATAGGAATTAATTTTTATAAAAATGTCGTTTTTTTGTTTATTATTTCGATGTTTTATGTTAGAATTTCAGAATGTTTTTTATTTTTGTGTGCTCTATTTTCTAACGTTATTTTCATACTCTAAAAATACCGAAATGATTGCTTATTCAAATTATTTGTTTCTGAGAGAAACGCCTGAGGGCAGAAAAATTCAGGCTGAAAATCCCGTTTATCGTCAAGGGGAAAAGGTTTATTTTGTAATTGAACGTGTAGGGCAGTTTCTGCCTGCTGCAGACGGCTTGTGTCGTGCAAATATGCACTTACGAATCCATAATTCAAACGATGAGGTGATTACGACTCATTATAAAATTTTAGGAGAAGACCTTGTCGTGAATGATTTTACGGAAAACGGATACATCCCAAGTCCGCACGGATTTTATCAGACAGACCAAAATGATAAGCCGGGCGTTTACCGTTTTGAACTTATACTGATAGATTACGTGAGCGGCGACTCAATTGCTGTCAGCTCATTGTTTGAAATTGTCGGTTGAGCAGAAAACATCGTAATTTAATTATTCGGACACTGTTTCCGGTTGCGCTTTGTGGTATTTTTTTACGGTTACAACGTTTCCTCGTCCTGAATATGTGCGTTCGTCGAACAAAAAGCCGGTAATAAAAATGCCTCTGCCGCTAAGTTGTTCAAGGTTTTCGTCGTTTGTCGGGTCGGGTAAGTTTTTGTATTCAAAGCCTTTACCGTTATCAATAATCGTCCAAGTGCTAAAGTCGGTTTCGTAAGTATATTCGACAATTATTTTTAGATTTTGATATTGCAGACTGTTAAGTTTTTCTGCATAAATCATTTCTAAAGTATTAGATTCAAGGGCTTTGCGTTTTTCGGAATATGTAATTTCGTAACAACCGTGTTCAATGGCGTTTGTTATCAGTTCAACCAAGCCCATTTCCATGTCAAAACGTATCCTGTCGGTAAACAAATAGCCGGTTTCACTCATAAGTTTATCTACAATTTGTGGGATATTATCCATTCGTGCCTGAAATTCGAGACGGAACGTGCGATTTGTGATTTTTCCGCACTCGTCAAATTTTTGAGGTTTATCGAACAAAATTTTATTGTATTTTCGGAGAATGGGTATCAAATCGTTTCCGGTAACCGGTTTTTTAAGGTAATTACTTGCGCCCAGACGCAGGGCTTGAATGGCATAACGCTCAGAGCCGAAAGCGGTTGTAATAATGACCACAGTCTCCGGCTTTTTTTGTTTAATCGTTTCGAGCAATTCTATGCCGTCCATCAACGGCATTTGAATATCGGTGATAACAATATCAGGCAAATATTCGTCAAACACGTTTAGTCCGTCAATGCCGTTTTCGGCAACGCGCACACTTATATTGTTAATTTCCAGCAAACTTTCGAGATACAAACGAGAACTCGGGTCGTCCTCAACTAATAAAACTTTCACAATATTTTCTTTTTTCGAAACCTTATACGTTCAATCTGAAAAATTGTTGCAATGTACGAATAATATTCTTTTTTATAAAAAGTTTGTTTATAAAAAGTTTGTTTGTTGTATTTTTTTGAATTAAAAATCTTATTTCCGAATGTAGTTTATCTTGTTTCACGAAGTTATTGCCATTACGGGAAAGTGAGAGCGTTTTTCGCATTTACAGGCGGAGTTTAACAAATGTAAATTATTTATATCCAATTTGTTACAAAAATTTAAATTCGTAAATAATAGATAGTTCCGACTTTTCGGAGCGGATTGTTTTATGTGAATTATAATGTATAAAACCAAATCAAAATTATAACATATTTGATTTTTAAAATACAGATATACAATATTTTATAGTCTGTTGTCTGCAATCTGATGTCTCAAATCAAATAAAATACAAAGGAACAAAAATGTAAAAGCATATTGAAAGACAATTTCGTAATAACTTGTTTTTTTTCTGATACTGTGTAACTAATTTAAAAAACGTTATTTTTGCATTTTCAAATTTCCGTTATACCGAAATTTTTAAACATGCGAAGTAAATCTTCAGATTCAGAAACTGTCAGCAACCGGAAAAAAAAAGTTTCCGTTTTGGTAATATTTGATACTCTCCTAAGCCTGCTTTTGTGTTACACATTTGTTAAAATACAGATACCGGACACAATGCCGCAATTAGCTGTTTTGTCTGCGATTGTGATTAGTTCTGTTTTGCTGCCGATAATCGCGATGTTAGCCCATTCGAATACCTTGCTTGGGGTAGGTCAATTTGTTAAAAATTCAGCTTTTGCAGCATATTTATTGTTTTTTATTCCGTTTGATGAAGCTCAATACGGATTTTATATCAGTGTGTTATATCTTCAGGTTGTTTTATTGACGAGTTTCCGAATTAATTTATCATTCATTGCATTTTTAGGATTCTTATCTCTTTTTGTGATAAACGGATTGCTTAATGCTCATGCTGTTTCTGTTTATTTGTGGAGTGGGGGTATCGGGGTAATAGCCTTAATCGGTAAATATCAGGAGCAAACATTTTCAAAACAACACAGACAAGCCGGAGCAGATGTCTCTTTACAATTACAACGAGAAAATACTTTGATAAAAATGCTCGAAGATGTGGACTTACTTGTGTTCGGCATTGATGCCCGGCAAAATGTTACCTATTGGAACAACAAGTGCGAACGATTAACGGGTTATACTTACGATGAAATATCGTCAAAACCTGAGATGCTGAAATTACTATTTGCCGATGAGGCTGACTATATCAGATTTCGGAACATTATTTTTGCCGAGAAACCTGTTCTGAAAAAATTTGAAACACGAATTGTAAACCGATTCGGAAAACGTTTAATTATTTCGTGGGCAATGTATGAATCTCAAACTAACCCCGGAAGTCGTTTTATAGGCAGGGATATCACCGAAAATTATCGAACATGGAAAACTATTGAAAAAAATAAACAACAACTTGCCGATATTCAGAGTATCAGTAAAATTGGCTTATGGGAATGGACGCCAAATGAGGGGAGAATAAATTTATCGGACGAAATGTACAAAATGTTCGGTCTGCCCGTGCCGAAATCCAACGAACAACAAGCAAAAGCTTTAATGAAAGTTGTAACGAGAGAAAATACGGTTCGTATCATGCGAAACTTGAAAAATTCACTCGAAAATAACTCTGATATTGCCATGGAATTCGACATCATGTTGCCCACAGGCGAATCCAGAACGATGTTTATGCAAGGCGCACTGTTTCAAAATTCTGACGGAGATATACGAAAATACAAAGGCACAAACCAAGATATTACTGAAATAAAACGCGCCGAACAAAAATCAAGAAACATCATACATGCTTCGCCGGATGCTATCATTGTTACAGATAAAGATTTGATAATCAAAGATTACAATCGAACAGCATATCATATATTCGATTTGCGAAACTTAAGTAGTTTGCGCGGTTCTGTTTTAGATTTGGCGGCTCACGAAGCAGACAAGGCGCGTCTTCAAAAACAAATAGCCGACCGAAACAGAAACGTTATAATCGAAACCGAAGAATTTGAATTAATAACAACGACCAATAAAATATTTCCTGCCGAAATCTCAGCCGGTATTATCGGAAAGTTTGAATCGCCCGATGCTTATGTGTTTTTTGTCAAAGATATTTCAAAACGAAAAGACCGCGAAGATGCGCTGAATCTGGCAAAACTAAAAGCAGAGCAGTCAGATAGACTCAAATCAGCTTTCCTTGCAAACATTTCTCATGAAATACGAACTCCGCTTAACGCTATCGTAGGGTTTGCAAATTTGATAACTGACGATGATTTAAGCTCCGATTTAAAAAAGGAGTACGCCGGGTATGTTTCATCAAACAGTGCAACACTCACAACTTTAATTTCGGACATTATGGATATTTCGCGTATTGAGTCGGGAGAGATTGAGCTAAAATATCAACCTGTTGAAATCGTAAAATTTATTCAAACAGTGAAAGCAACGGCTGTCGAAAATCAAAAGAAATTTTTTAAAGATAAACTTTTTATAGAAACAGAAATTGACAACATTTTAGAAGAGCAATATTTTGAATCGGACAAAGTGCGTCTCAAGCAAGTGTTGGATAATTTAATGCACAATGCGATAAAATTTTCGGATTCGGGCAAGGTTACTTTAGCTTGCAATTATGTGGATAATGTGTTGAAGTTTAGTGTCAAAGATGAAGGTCAAGGCATCAGAGAGGGAGATTTGAAACGTATTTTTGAACGTTTTGTGAAAATTGATACTCACGAAGATTTTAAACGAGGCACCGGGCTTGGCTTAACAATTTCGGCAGAGTTGGTTCGTCTTTTGGGCGGTAAATTGAATGTGAACTCTCAATACGGTGTGGGGTCGGTATTCCATTTCGGTATCGAAACAAATTTGTTTGAACATAAACCATCATTTTCTGATAATGAGTATGTTGCCTCAAAATATATTTGGGCTAAAAACCATATTTTGATTGCAGAAGACGAAGAAATTAATTTCTTGTTTTTAAAGGCAGTTTTAGCCCCGACGGGTATTAAAATTTCTCGCGCAACCAACGGTGCCGATGCTGTCAGTATCGTTCGTAACAATCCGAGTATTCAGTTGGTAATCATGGATATAGGTATGCCTGTTATGGACGGTTACGAAGCTACCCGGCAAATTAAAATGCTTGCCTCAAACTTGCCTGTAATTGTTCAGTCGGCATTTGCCATGGCAGACGAACATCAGAAAATGAAAAATGCCGGTTGTGATTCTTTTATTTCAAAACCAATCAACAGAAACAAACTTTTACGAGAAATTG
>DYOJ01000049.1:0-2929 GCA_020720705.1 Acetofilamentum sp. | reverse complement strand
CCAAAGATTATTTCATTACACGTTTTTTGTTTCAAATATTAAGCATGTCAAGAATAATACGCGATTCTTTTTCCCAGCATAATGTTTGTTTTGCAATAACCATGTTTTCAGTATATTTTGCAGTATATTTATCATCAAGCATCCTGACAATTTGACGGGCAAGTTGTTTCGGATTAAAACTTTCAATAAGCTCGCCTACCCGGTAGGTTTCAATAATCTGCCTCATCTCCGGCAGGTCAGATACCAATACAGGGACATCGGCTTGAATGTAATCGAACAATTTATTCGGTAGAGCATAATAGTAACTTAGCCCCGTATTTTGTTCTGCCGATATTCCTACCGATGCCTGTCGCGTGTATGCCGTTAATTCTGCATAAGGTATTCTTCCGGTAAACAGCACTTTATCAGTTAGTTTCATGGTGTTGACTTTTGTTTTCAGTTCGGTATCAATCGTACCTGTCCCGATAATCACAAAAACAGCATGGTCAATATATGGCATTGCATCAATAATTTGTTCAATTCCTCTGCCAACATTCAACGCACCTTGATAAAGGATAATTTTTTTTTGAGAAACGAACGGAATCTCGGAAGTTTTTGTCGGCATATTACACTCGGGAACATTTCGGACTACGTACATCCGAACACCATATTTTCTATAGTAATAGTCTGATATTGAATCACAAACTGTTATCGAATGTTTTAATTTCGGTAAGATAAAACGTTCAATTGTAGTCCAAATTTTTTGTACATGAGGGTGCGAAACCAATTCCGGAACTTCCGTAAAAAGCTCATGGCTGTCATAAACAATTTTTTTTCTCCGAATTCTTGAAGCTAAGAAATTTGCAGGTAAGGTGTCTAAATCGTTTGCCCAAAAAATAGTCGCTTTTTTTAAAAGTAAATAGAAAAACAAACGTATATTGAACTCTGCGTAAAATTTAAAACCGGAATTGAACCACATTTTGAAAATCTTAAGTGTGTAAGTCACTTTCGGAAGCTCACGACCTGTAATATATCTGCCTATCAACGTAATATCGTAACCCGCCTGTGCTAAGGTCTGTGCTGTTTTCAATACTCGTTTATCCGTACCTAAATCGTTGGTATCGGAAATCAAAATTTGCAAGGCATCTGATTTTTTTTCCCTTTTCATCACACAAACATAAAATAAAAATACACCGCCGTATGTTTTTCTTCCGTATTTCTACTGATTTTCAATCCAATTACAAAAAAAATCAAGACAAATAATTATTTATCTAAAAGTAAATCAATTGTTTAACAGTTTTGTTGTAAATACCGAATATTTTTTACAATACCTATTCAACAAAAATATCTAAATTTACATTTTTAAGTCAAATTAACATCAAATACTGTTCAAACGAAGTATTTTAACATGAAGAATAAGCAACTTGTTTTTGGAACACGTGCGGTTATCGAAGCCGTAAATTCAGATAAAGATATTGATAAAGTATTGATAAAAAGAGGTTTATCAAATGCACTCGTTGGCGAGTTGCTTACACTTCTGAAATCAAAACATATACAAGCGCAATATGTACCGATTGAAAAAATCAATAGTATTTCAACCGGAAACCACCAAGGCGTGCTGGCGATATTGTCAGAAATCAAATATCAAAATATCGAAGATTTGGTTCCGTTTTGGTTTGAAAACGGAGTTAATCCGCTCATTTTGATATTAGATAATATAACAGATGTCCGAAATTTCGGTGCAATTGCTCGCACCGCAGAATGTGCCGGCGTTTCAGCAATTGTAATACCCGCCAAAGGGGCTGCTCAGATAAATTCCGATGCCGTAAAAACATCCGCCGGTGCATTGCTGAAAATTCCTGTTTGTAGGCACGATTCGCTGTTGAATATTATCAAGTATCTTAAAAACAGTGGAATACAAACCGTTGCGGCTACCGAGAAAGCAGAGCAAACCTATCTAAGCGCAGATTTTTCAACACCCACAGCACTCGTACTCGGGGCAGAAGATGTCGGCATTTCAAAAGAAATACTTGCAGCCTCAGATGTGTGGACGAAAATACCTATTTTCGGAGAAATACAATCTTTAAATGTATCGGTTGCTGCCGGTGTTATTTTATACGAAGCCGTAAAACAAAGATTAAATGTAAAGCGTTATACAGTTTAAGTTCTGTTGTTGAGTATCTATATTTTTTTTGACTTTTGTTTTTTTTATCAAAAAGAGTATAGAAATATTAAAGATTTAACATTATTTTTGTCACAAATGTAAAATGAATTTTAGAAATTTTCCAAAATTAAAATCCTTATGAAAAAATTAGTATTATCAACTTTGGCTTTATTGCTCGCCGTGAGTTTATTTGTATCTTGCGGAAATAAAAAACCTGTTATATCTGCAAAAAATGTAGATAAGTCAAAACTCGAGAAAGATATTACCGTAAAAGTCGGTGAAACTTTCAGTATTGAGTTAAGCAGTAATGCTTCAACAGGTTACAAATGGGAACTTGCAAGTAAAATTAAACCGAGTGTAGTTGAATTAGTCGGCTCGGAATACAGTGTGCCGGACAATGATTCAGATGTAATAATCGTAGGTCAAGGCGGAATTGAAAAATGGAGTTTCAAAGCTGTTGAAAAAGGGGAAGTTTATTTATACTTCACATATTTGCGAGGCGAGGATCTCGGGAAAGAAACTTATTACAAAATAAAAGTTGAATAATTCTGCTTTACGAATTAATCCCTGCAAGTAAAAATGCGTCCCTGCTTTTCGCATAATCTTTCATGTAAAGTTTAAAATCGAGAAGTCTCAACAAACAGTCTTTGCGAGAAAACTCGTAACGCATTGAAAAATTTAATCTTACAGAGATTTTTCGATTTGAATGTTTTAAGAAATTTGATTGAAACTAAATAGTGTCTGTAAGAAAACGTATAAATACTTGATTTTATGTCAATTATATTC
>DYOJ01000603.1 GCA_020720705.1 Acetofilamentum sp. | reverse complement strand
GAACTTATACAATTGTTTTTCAGATGGTTACGTATCGTATCGAAACCAATTTTATGTTCAATATTTTGTGGATATAACACCTTATTTTTGTATAATTTAAAACAAGGACAAAGGTAAATTTTTTTGGAATTATTCTGCTATGCTTGTTCAAAATTAAGTATTTCTATAAAAAATACTTAATTGATGAGGCTACTGTCATGTCAAGCTTCAAATGACGCTACATTGTCCTACGGACGAATGCAGGTCAGTAAAGACTTTCCATCGTCCGATAGGACATGGAAACGTCAGAAGAGACTTGACATGACACTACTCCGATAAGCCGCTTAACGACTGTAAACATTTTTTGGAGTGAACTCTACAGTTTTTTTGGCAAATATATTTTTTACATTCCGAAAAAATACTTTATTTTGGAGGGTTTTATCGAATAAATTTCTATGGGCGGGAATCAAAACACAAGTTCAGAAAATCTGTATCTGATTGATATTGAGAAGATGATTCGAAATCAGGACAATAAATTAGTCCGCAATCTGCCTGCATTTATCATTCGAAAGATTGAAAAGTTGGTAAGATTAAGTCGTGTGAACGAAGCAATATTAAGAGACCACGACAAATTTGGGATAGATTTTATTCGCGGAAATTTGAATTATCTAAATATTTCGGTACGTGTATCCGGCTTGTCAAATGTGCCGATTGACGGGCGTTACATTTATGTTTGCAACCATGCTTTAGGCGGAATAGATTTTTATGCGGCAATAATCGCAGCCTACGAACGACATCGGAAAATGAAAGTGATTGCAAACGAAATTTTGATGGCACTAAAAAATTTGCACCCGATTTTTCTGCCCGTAAATGTGTTTAGCCGCAACAATGAATCTGTGAAACAAGCTATACATGCAGCAATGGAAACTATTGATTATCAGATTATGACCTTCCCGGCGGGTATCGTTGCCCGCAAGTATAACGGCTCGCTCGACGACGGGCGTTGGAATCCGAGTTTTATCAAAAACGCAGTAAAATTCGAGCGCGATATTATTCCGGTGTTTATTGATTCCGAAAATTCTAAACGCTTTTACAGGTTGGCTAATATCAGAAAAAAAATCGGACTAAAAACTAATTTCGAGATGTTTCTTTTGCCTGATGAATTATTTAAAAAAGAATATTCAACAATACCCGTAATATTCGGAAAACCAATACCATACACACAATTTACAGACGACAATACAGCAGTGGAATGGACTAATTATGTTAAAAAAATTGTCTATGATTTGAAATTTCAAACAGATTCGGATACTTTTGAGCTAAAATTCGGAAATACGTGAAAAAACTTTTTGCACATATCGTTTCAGCCTATATTTGGGTCGCTGCCGGGTCGATGTTTTTCTTAACGACATTGGTAGGTATCGTAATTTTTAACTTGTTTAAGCGAGAGAGGGTGCAACCATTTTTTGCGTTTATGCTCAATTTTGTGTTTGTGGTTGCTTTTGTTCGTATAAAGCTTATCAATCGCCCGAAGGATAAATCCAAAACCTATCTGTATTTTCCGAACCATACAAGCATTGCCGATGTGCCGCTCATGGGAGCCTATTTGCCCACGTATGCCAATGCTATCGAAGCTGACAGTCATTTCAAGTGGCCCGTTTACAAGTATTTAGTAAAAGCATATCAGCAAATTCCGATAAATCGCGAAAATGTCAGAGAATCACTCAAAGCGATGAATATTGCACTCGAACGCCTTAAAAACGGACGTGCTGTCGTGATTTTTCCCGAAGGACATCGGACACGAACCGGCGAGATTCAGGAATTTAAAAAACTGCCTTTCGCTATGGCTCTAAAATCCGGTGCAACGCTGGTGCCTATCAGTATCAGCGGTATGTGGAAACTTAGTCCGAATGACAAATTTGAAAAACGTCCGACAACAGTTACCATGAAATTTCATCCACCTATAACTCCCGACGAATATGCAGGTCTTACAGCAGACGAACTCAAAGACAAAATTTACGAAATTGTAAAAAATGGCATTATAAAAAC
>DYOJ01000602.1 GCA_020720705.1 Acetofilamentum sp. | reverse complement strand
TTTTCTTTTGGCACCAGTGCAACGATTGTATCTAAATTTGCGGAGGCAAATGTCGGGATTTGTTTTTTTGAAAAGGTTTGGTCTATCGAAATGATGCAACTTTGGGCAGCATCTATATTATAAATCAATACGTCATTGTCTTTACTGTCTTTACGATATACTTTTATTTGTCCGTTTAGTACAATCGGAATTACACCTTTGGGTAAATCTTTTTCGCAAATTTGTGCTCCTGCGGGAATGTTCCCGGTTTGACAAGCCAGAATTTCATCTGATAATTTCTGACCAAATTGTTCTACTATATTTTTTGTATATTGCATGGTTTCTTTTTTTTTGTAAAGATAAATCAATTCGACTTCGTCATAAAATTTTTTGATAAAAATGTAAAAAAAATGTTTTGCAATCGTTTGTTTTGGCGGAACGATATTTTTTCTACTTTTGCAAAAATATAAATATATGAGAATCTGAATATGATTTTTTATGAGTTAAAAATAACATCGTATTCTTGATTTTATTACATTTTTTACCGAAATTTGGATAAAAGTAACACAATGAAAGCAGAAGAGAATTATTGTCCGAAAGTACCGCAATGCCCTTTGTTTAACGGACATGTGCTTGCGAGTGAGCAAGCCTTACAAATATATATGCACTTGTTTTGTAAAGCAGGTGAAGCGGGTCGAATGTCTTGTAAACGTTATTTGGTGTCTTTACAAGGCGTTAAGCCCGCTCTTGATATTTTACCTGACGATTCACGTACCGTTGAAGAAATTATTGTAAGTTTGCGCTCGTAACAAATCAACAAACGATGTCATTATCAGTTCAAAATTTAAGTAAATATTACGGCGAGCAAAAAGCCTTGGATACTGTAAGTTTTGATTTATCGGGCGGCGAAATAGTCGGATTTCTGGGTCCAAACGGTGCCGGAAAATCAACGACCATGAAAATTATAACAGGCTATGTGTCAGCGTCTTCCGGTAAAGTTTTAGTAAACGGGATGGATATTCATACTGATTTACTTGAGATTCGTAAACAAATCGGGTATCTTCCGGAGCATAATCCTTTATACTTAGAGATGTATGTTAAAGAATATTTGCGCTTTGTCGGAAAAATATACAGAATCAATAATTTACAAAACAGAGTCTCGGAAATTATTGAAATGACCGGTTTACAAATAGAACAAAATAAGCGAATCGGAGCGCTGTCCAAGGGTTATCGCCAACGAGTGGGGCTTGCGGCAGCCTTAATCCATGAGCCTTCGGTGCTGATACTTGATGAACCGACAACGGGGTTGGATCCAAATCAAATTGTTGAAATCAGAAATCTCATTCGCAGGGTAGGGCAACAAAAGACTGTTTTACTATCCACACACATTATGCAAGAGGTTGAAGCCATTTGCGATAGAGTTGTAATTATCAATCAAGGCAAAATTGTCGCTGATAATGCTGTTGAACGCATAAAACAAACTCAATCAGAACAAGAGTTTATCATTCATGTTGAATTTGAAATATGTGTTCCGATACCTGAATTGGGTCGTATCAAAGGAGTTTCGGAGGTTGTTCAAGTGTCGGATAACCATTTTTTGATAAAATCTCAATTTGACAATCGTGCCGATATTTTTCGATTTTCAAAATATAAAGATTTGGTTTTATTGACCTTACGCCTTGAGCAAAAAACGTTGGAAACCGTTTTCAGAGAATTAACTTCGGTATAAAGTCGGTATAAAGTCAATAAGTATAACCGTTTTTTGTTTGTTTGTTGAAAATCAGCAAATTATACAAAAAGAGAAATAACCGTTAATTCTCTGTTCACTGCGAAATATCATTTTGTAATAAATTGTATATGAATAACCTGAGTTCGAGATAAGATTATATTATAATTAGTTTATTTTCAGTATTTAAGAATCATTTAGGTTATATGTTTAATCGTTTATTTGTTTAAAGTTCAACGAAACAGTCCGGTTATCAGACCTTTTTTAAACGATTAAACAAATCACCGGATAACCAAAAGTATGAAAATTTGTAATATTCTCTTTG
>DYOJ01000601.1 GCA_020720705.1 Acetofilamentum sp. | reverse complement strand
CTTAAATACTGAAAATAAACTAATTATAATATAATCTTATTTCGAACTCAGGTTTTATGATAAACACGAAATCTTTTAAACGCCTCCGAAAATTTGGACAAAAAACGAAGAAATTAATCGCGGTTCAATTAAAAGCGGAAAAAGTAAACCATATATTGCTCCCGCAAAATGTGCATCATGCGCAATATTGTCGCTGCTGCGTTTTGACATAAAATAAGAATATATCAGATAGGCAATACCGAAAACGTAAGAAGGAATTTGCACGCCCGGAATAAACACAAAAGCAATTCTGCCGGTGGGATAAATCAAAATACTTGCAAAAGCAATTGCCGACACCGCTCCTGATGCTCCTACGGCATTGTATGCGTGCGAATTACGATGTCGCAAAAATGCCGGAATCGTTGCAGCAACTGCCGCCGAAATGTAAAAAAACGCATACCAAGTTCTACCGTTCACCGAAAACTGACCGAATGCATTCTCGACAACTCCGCCAAATGAATACAACACATACATATTGATTATCAAATGAAACCAATCGGAATGTAAAACTGCATGCCCAAATACGCGCCCCCATTCCTTACGGTGCAAAACCATATAAGGATTAAGTTTGAGTTTATTAAAAACCTCGTTGTTACTAAACGCATATATTGAAACTATGGACGTTATTACCACAAAAAATAGGGTTATCGGGCTGTCGGGCATATATTGTTGATTTGTTGATTTGTTGATGCGTTGATGCGTTGATGCGTTGATAAGTTGATTTGTTGATTTGTTGATGTATTTCACTCTAAAACATTATACCTTAAACCTAATAAACGATTAAACAATTAAACAAAAAACGATTAAACAAATAAAATGCTAAATTCTTAAAGACAATTTCATAAAAAATTTCGCAATAGTAATCAAAAAAAACAATAAACCTATGCGATTTTCCGTATATTTACAGCATTGTAAGTAATAATTTTGATAAACTTTATAATCGTATGAAAAAGAATGTAAAACAAATTCTGATTGCAATGTTGGCTATCACATTTGCAATATCTGCATGTAAAAAAGAAGATGAAGGCACACCGCCCGAACTGCCGCCTGTGGACGCATCGTTCAAAATTGTAACAGATGATTTTAAGAACAGTGAACAAAAAACCATTGAAAATTGGTTTCAAGCTGCAATTCACGTAGGAGTATGGCAAACAGCCATAAATGTAACTATGGCAGTGCCTGTTGCTGCTTTTACAGAGGCTGTTAAAAACCACGAACCGGTATATGTAGGCGAAAAAACATGGGAATGGGCGTATAGTTTTCAATTTGGGGTAAATCAACATTCTGCAAAATTAAAAGGAACAATTCGCGGCGATTCTGTTGATTGGAAAATGTATATTTCAAAATCCGGAGCGTATGAAAATTTCCTATGGTACACCGGCACAAATGACATTGCCGGCACCGGCGGATACTGGAACTTGGTCAAATCGCCCACGGAAACAGGCAGTTGGATACATATTGATTGGAAACGCAACGGAGACGGAACAGGTTTTATCAATTATTCCGGTGTCAATCCCACAACCGACATCTACGGCGACTATATTCATGCACAAATAACTGATGATGAGTATGATGCAAATTACGACATCCGTGACGCATCAGACGGCAAAGAGTTGTTTATCGAATGGAGCCGAGAGTTTAAAAACGGGCGTTTGAAATATGCAAAATATTATGGAGATGATAATTGGCATTGTTGGGATGTATCTTTACAAGATATTGATTGTCCGTGATAAACTTCAAAAACTAAATATTGTAAAGCGTTGTAGTTCACCCGAGCTACAACGCTTTTTTAAAAAGAAAGCCGAGAAATAATCTCGGCTTATCGCATGAAGAAATTTACTCCAAAATAACGCGCGAACCGAATCATATACCCCTACATTTTGTCGGTTCGAGAAAAATGAATTACTTTGTACTTTCTTTAACGAAATATGTATATTTTTGTTTCACAAATGTCAAAAATAAATTCATTATTTACAGAATATATTGAAATTAAAGGTGTGCGCC
>DYOJ01000600.1 GCA_020720705.1 Acetofilamentum sp. | reverse complement strand
GAAAACAGCCAATTTTTTGGGACATCTTAATTATAACTTAACCTTTACTTTACACACAAATATTGTAAAGGCATTATATTTGTATTTCTGAATAAAAAATTTCTTAATGGATTTTCGCAAATTTTCAATCCTTATTGCATTGTTTGTTACGAGTTTTTTTTCGGCAAATGCTCAGAAACAAAGTGATGATTTGTTACATGCCATGTGGATATACAATATCGCCGACGGGGTTACATGGCAAAATCAAGAAACATTTTCGACATTCAAAATCGGGGTGTTCGGAGCCGCTGAGGTTGCAAAGGAGTTAAAGAAAATTACTGATGGTAAAAAACTGAAAAATAAAACCATAGAAATATTTTCGTTCAAAAAGTTTAATGAAATTGATTACGACATTCAAATTTTGTTTATCAGTAAAAGTGAGAACGGATTGCTGGACATAATTAGTTCGGAAGCCTTGCAAAATTCTATTTTGATACTGACAGACAGAGTTAAACCCGAAGAACTCAAATATACCGTGATAAATTTTCTGCCGTTAAATGAAGGGAAAAAGCGTTTTGAAATTAACAAGGAAAACGCTCAAAAACAGGGGCTTATACTCTCAAAAACAATCTTAAAACTCGGCGGCAGCGAGGATGATTTGCGACAACTTACCAACACGACCGAAGCAGAGTTGGAAGAACAAAAGAAAGAATTGGAGATAAAGAAACAAGAACTCAACGAACAGATAAAACTCATTTCTGAGCAGGAATTACGTATTGAAAATCAAAGAGAAGAACTCAAAAATAAGGAAAAACTCATAACGCTGAAAGAACGAGAAATTAAATTGCAAAATCGCCGTTTGGATTCGATGACAGCCGAAATAAGCATACAAAAACAGTATTTGGAAGCTAATCTTTTGGTTCTAAATACACAGCAAGAATTAATCAGTAAACAACAGGATGATTATTTGAAGCAAAAAAAACTTGTAGATTCAACCGATAATGCACTGATAACCAAGCAGTCTGAAATTAAAAAAATTGACCAAAAACTTAACGAATCTAAAAAAATAATTCTGACTCAAAAGGATGAATTCAATTTACTTTTGGCACTCTTTGGGGTGATTGCCTTGCTGACTTTTGTGGCAGTAAGCGGGTATTTTAAAAAGCGAAAAATCAATCGTCGTTTGAACGAACAAAATGTTGAAATTAATAACCAACGTGAAGAATTGATTGCTCAAAGCGAAGAAATGCGCCGTCAAAATGAATATATTACCGAACAAAACGAACATGTAACTGCCGGTATTCGTTATGCACAAACCATTCAAACCGCTATCCTACCGCACATACGCGACCTTAATTTTACTTTGGATACCTTTGTTATTTACAAGCCAAAAGATATTGTTTCGGGCGATTTTTATTGGTATGCACATTTTCCGGCAAAAAAATCCAAGCCTGAAACCTTCTACTATGCAGTTGCCGATTGCACAGGGCATGGAGTTCCGGGAGCTTTTATGAGCATGATTGGCACTCGTCTGTTAAACGAAATTGTATTTCAAAACAAAATCCTTAATCCTGCTGAAATCCTTGAAACTGTTGATGCCAAAATTTCAGTTGCACTTCAACAAGAAACCAGCGGAAACCAAGACGGTATGGATATTGTTATTTGTAAAATCGAATGTATTGATACACTTGAACGTAGAGTTACTTATGCGGGAGCTAAACGGCCGCTTTATTTATACAGACATGATACTGCCGATTTTGTGAAATTTAATGCCACAAGGCGTTCAATCGGCGGGTTAAAGAAGAAAAGTAAAAATATAGCCTTTGAGCAAACCTCAATTCAAACGAAAGCCGGAGACAGACTTTGGCTATGCTCCGACGGGATTATTGACCAAAATAATACAAATCGAGAGCGATACGGCAGTCCGCGTTTTGAACAAACACTCATTGCAGTTGCCGACAAAAACTCCGAAGTTCAACATAAAACCCTTTGTCAATCCTTAGACGAGTTTAAGGGCTCCGAAGCCCAACGCGATGACATAACCGTTATCGGTGTTCGTCTTTAAAATA
>DYOJ01000599.1 GCA_020720705.1 Acetofilamentum sp. | reverse complement strand
GCCCCCACAGCAGCTGTTTCTTCCCAAAATAATTTTTGCATTGGAGATTTTGCAAATATCAGTTTATCGTATTCAGGCGGAAATTTAGGAACAGGTGCTGTTGCCACATGGTTTTCCGATGCTTCGATGACGAGTGTAATCGGAGCGGGAAGTCCTCTCGCGATTGATGCCCCTATGACAACATCAACATATTATGTCTCATTTTCAGGTGTTTGTAATACAACAGCGGCAGTTCCTGTAACCGTAACATTAAACTCTGAATCTGTTGCTCCTGATTCTGCAACTCCTGATAAGAGTGGTTATTGCGAAGGAGATGAAACTAAGGTAACCCTTTCATACACCGGAGGCGACATGGGCGATGGTGCACAAGCGCAATGGTATGCAGATGCTTCGCTGACAACCTTGATGGGAACAGGTAATAATCTGGAAATCAATGCACCGGCAATGACATCAGAGTATTACGTTGTGTTAAGCGGAGTGTGTAATACTACACCTGCTGTTGTTGCCTCGGTTGAAGTCAATCATGTTCCGGATTTAGATATTTCTCCGGATACAACCATTGGTTTCGGGGCAAACGCAAATCTTTGGACATCAAACGAAACAGGTTATTCTTATGCTTGGACACCCGCCGCAACGCTGAGTAATTCGGAAGTCTATAATCCGATAGCGTCACCTGCGGAAACCACTGAATATACGGTTGTTGTAACATCTGAGCATGGATGTATTGCCGAAAAAACGGTAATCGTAACTGTCGAAGGCGAAATTGTCATCAATACAGGGCTCACGCCGAACGATGACGGATATAATGAAACTTGGGTGATTGAACAAATTGAATTCTTTGGAGAAAACGATGTTGAAATTTACAACCGACAAGGTGTTTTGGTGTATAAAACCCATGCTTACAACAACGATTGGAAAGGAACATACATGGATACTGACAAAAAACTTCCGGTCGGAACGTATTACTTTTTATTGAATTTGAACGATGGCACACCTATTTATACAGGTTCAGTTACAATCATTAAATAACATTCCAAAGATACTTTGCCAAAGTTTAATCTTTGGCAAAGTTGAATTTGTTATCAACAAAATATAAAAAATCAAAATCATGAAAAAATATACTTTTACATTGATAATCAGCTTTATCGTTGCACAAACGTTTGCACAACAAGTGCCGCAATTCAGTCAGCGCATGTTCGATGTGATGTCCTACAACCCCGCTATTGCGGGCGCGAAGGATATTCACGAAATAAAGTTACACAGTCGCGTTCAGTGGGTTGGCTTTACGGATGCACCTCGTACACACATGATTAGCTACAACGGCAGAATCATGAAATCGTCCGGCATCGGCGCATACCTCATGGCAGACCAAACGGGACCAACGCGTCGCAACGGATTCAACCTATCGTATGCACATCACATCAAATTCGACCGCTTTAATCTCGCGCTTGGCGCATCGTCGCTGTTATCTCAGTTCAGTTTCGATACCGATGTTTTACGTTTTCACGAATCGGGCGATTTGGTTGTGGCTGCAAATAATATAAAATCAAAACTTTCGCCCGATTTTACGTTCGGAACATTTGCATACAATCGTAAATTCTTTTTCGGCGCATCGGCAACGCAATTTATTAAAACACAACTGAATACATCTGATACTCCGATACCGAGCACCCAACAATATTATCTCATGGGCGGTTACAACCTTAGCAAAAATGCTGAATGGAGTTTGTTGCCGTCGTTCGTTGCCACGTTTGCGAAAAATTATCCGTGGCAAGGCGAATTTAATTTCAGAGCTGAATACATGGGAAAATATTTGGGCGGAGTATCTGTTCGCACCGAAGATGCAATGGTCGGAATGGTCGGAATGCGTTTCACCAGACAAATTTTTGCAATTTATTCGTTCGATTTATTGTATTCAAAACTAAGACATTACAACGCCGGCAGCCACGAGGTTATCATCTATTTTGAATTTATCGGCAAACCACGCCCGCCGATGTTTTTCTTAGACGATAATGATACAAAGTTTTTGCCGCACTGGTATTAGAGAG
>DYOJ01000048.1 GCA_020720705.1 Acetofilamentum sp. | reverse complement strand
AATTCACGAATTATTACTAATTTTCATTTTTGTAACTAATTGTACTTAAATCATTAAAAATTTTGTATTCTGTAAAATTTTGTAAAAAAAAAATTCGTAGCAAACTCATCTATACTGTTTACGGTTTAAAGTTGAGGGTTTAAATGGACACAAGTAATAGATTATCATTTAATTAGTGTAAATAGAAATCTCAATATATCCCCGATGATAGTATATTTATAACAAATATCCATATTTATCACGACAATTCACAATAAAAAGAATCTTTTTCGGTGAAGTTCTTTTTTTTGGTGAACGCACTTTACTTTCTTTATTGATATTGCGCTATAAATCGAAATATTTTACATTTGTAATTACCTAACAATGAGACCTGATATTATTATAAGAAATTATTTCGGTTCAGAATCAGTTTTTTTTGATAATGCAAATTTATCATTTTTTTATATATTTTGCTTACCAAGTATGGTTTTCGATGATATTGTCTAAATTTTTTCATTTTTTGTTTTATTTAGATTTATTTTATTTTTGCGTTTGTTCGGATATTTGCATTGTTTTTGCAGACGTTGTTCTTGAATTTTTATTAAATCGTTAAAATCATGGAATTTATTATTGCGCTGATTACTCTTACTTTTTTAGAGATTGTGTTGGGTGTTGATAACATCATATTTGTGTCTATTGTTACAAATAAATTACCGGAGCTTCAACGTCCAAAAGCTCGGTTTATCGGTTTAGCTTTGGCTTTAGTTTTTCGTATATTACTATTAATCAGTGTTGTATGGGTATTACATCACCTTACAGATCCTTTTTTTCCGCACGATACCCTCAGCAACGAAGAGGTTCATCACAAAATCAAAGAAAGCAATTTCTTAGAATCGTTGCCTTATGTTTTGCACGCTATAGGGGTGCGCGAACTTGTATTATTTATCGGCGGTTTGTTTTTGTTGGGCAAAAGTGTTTCCGAAATCCATCATAAAATGGAAGGTGCCGAAGAAGAACATAGTTTAAAAGGTGTTGTTTCGATGGGCAAAATCATTATTCAAATTATTGTATTGGATATCGTTTTTTCTTTTGATTCCATCTTGACTGCCGTAGGGATAACTGAAAATTTGCCTGCAATGATAACGGCCGTAACACTGGCAATGATTGTTATGCTTTTGTTTTCTAAAAAAATCAGTGATTATATCAGCAGCCGCCCAACTCTCGAAATATTAGCTCTGTCATTTTTAATTCTTATCGGATTTATGTTGGTCTTGGACAGCGTGCATATCGAAGTGCCGAAAGGTTACATCTATTTTGCCGTATTTTTTTCATTGATAGTCGAAATAATGAATATTCGATTCAGAAAAAAACGAGATGCAGTCGAATTAAAGCGCAAAATAATAGACGAATTACCGGAATAATATAACGACTCGCAGCAAATTTAAACCGTTTAAACGGTTTAAATTTGCTCGCTAACGCTAATGTAAAACAATTATGGTACACACTAAACATAAAATCAGGATTCACGGCATTATCGAAACTAAGGACGGTGTAAAGTTGCTGTCTCCCAAAATACACAAAGTCGTTTTTGCGTTCATTCGTAACGAATTTGAGGAGTTGGGCTGTAAGCTCGAAGCCGTTTGCGGAACAGACGACCACGTTCACGTTCTGTTTTTGCACAATCCGCTAAAATCTATATCCGAAGTTTTTAAGCATGTAAAAGGCTCGGTATCACACAGTATCAATCAAGCAGATTTGACCGTAGAGAAATTCGCTTGGGAATACGGATATTTGGCATTATCAATAGGCGAATCTCAAGTTGAAAAAACGGTGCAGTATTTCAACAATCAAAAAGACTATCATGCCAAAACAAGTTTAAATGATGAACTCGCTTTATTTTTGAAACTTTATAATATCGAGGCTGATTGAGAAGCAGAGTTTGTAAGTGAACGTGTAGATGTTTGATATTATGTATGTTATCGTCATTTTTTCAATCGAATGTTTTGTCATTTAGTGGTCATACAATGGTCAAAAAGTAGTCATTCATTGTTTATATTTAGTTTCAATCGAATTTCCACTGTATTTCAATCGAATTTCTAAAAAACATTCAATTCGAAATATCTCTGTAAAATTAAGCATTTCAATAAGTTAAGAATTTTTTTACAAAGACTGAGTATTGATTTCAATTAAAAAAAGCTCACGATTTACTCAAAATCAAATCATTAGACTTTTTCATGCAAGCTCTGCTTATTCGTTGCAACTTACGTAAACGAATTTATTGTTACAGAGCGTTTGTTCACCGTCAAAGCGGTAAGCGACAAGCAGGTGGCACTTCCCTACCCCGTAATCAACACAGCAAACATTGTTTGCCAACAATCGAGGCGTTCCGCGTTGCCAATAGTGTCCTACAAAAACCGGCTTTTCATCGGGCGGGTACGGGTTGTGTGCTTGGAAATCCGACACCGGAACAGCCAAATTCGGGATTTCGATTTCGTAGTTTACTGCAATTTGTCTGTATGTAATCGTTTCATTGTCAATCTGTCGCCACCATTGGTAACGAATTCGTCTTCTTTTATTCCCGTCTTTGTCGGTATAAGTATTCCCTCTGGGCAGAATTAATTCTTTACCTTTCAAAAGTATCTCAACAATGCGATGCTCTTCAGAACATGGATTGTTAGCTTTAATCAGAAAATCAGGACTCATCGTTCTCGTTGGTAATAGCTCGTTCAAACGATTAATAAAATTTGTATCCCAACAAGCATGTATCACTCTAAAATGTTCGAATTCGAGATATAGCGGAAGGGTCATTAACCAACTGATAAGTTTTTCTTTGGATTTCGGTTTGGTTTTGAAACTTGCTTCTGTTTCACGAATCACTCGGTTATTTCTTTCTGAATGTTCCCTAAGCGGATTCCCTTTATGATTGATGTTATAGGAAATAAAATTAAATTCATGATTACCAAGCACTGCATAAGCTGAACCTGCTTTGACCATCCGTCTGACTAATTTTAAGACTCCGCGAACATTGGGACCGCGGTCGGTAAAGTCGCCGACAAAAACAGCTTTCCGAGTAGGGTGTGCATAAGTACCGTCAATTTTTATATAGTCCATTTTTCGGAGCAAACGCTCCAAGGTTTCAAGGTATCCGTGTATATCGCCAATAATATCAAACATTTCTGTTGTTTCCGATTGATTTTAATAAAGTGAAATAATTCTAATAATTTAACAAAATGAAAAGATTATTCAAATGTAAAGTTTTTTTTAATTTTTGATAAGGTTTCGGCAAGGTTTTTGGATATAAAAAATACAAACGTGTCAATAATTTCACGTGCCAAATATAAAAAAATCTTAATAATTAAAGAGTATGTTTACGGAATCAATGAAAACAAAATCCATAAAGCTATTCGTGTTCGGCACTTTACGACAAGGCGGACGATTAGATTATTACATGGACGGGAGTGATTTTAAAGGAAAATACTATACCGAAGGGCAGTTAATGAAATCCGAACTCGGCAGCGCATATATTGATTTTGGATTTAGTAATGTGGCTACAATCGGCGAGTTACATTTGGTCAATTACCCGAGTCTGTTACGGATAGACCATTTAGAAGGCAAATCAGGAGAGTTCCCGACCGGTTACGATTTGGATTTAATTCCGATTTGGGAATTTCCGAAAGACGGTAATTTTACCTTCGACCCCGAAAAAAAATCCTATGCTTTTTTTTACAAAAGACGCAGTGCCCCTCTAAAAATATATTCCGGCGATTGGATTGAGCAGCCGCACGCCGTTGAAGAGATAGCAAACTATTTGCGTAAAACGACCGTAGCACCCGCCCCCGATGTGCTTATTGAGCATATCAGACATTATCTCAGATACATATAATCAAGAAATTGCACGTGAAACTCCGAAAAAAAATACTTAGCATACTGTTCTGGTCGGTACTTGCAGCTGCATTTATCGGTCCGGGAACAGTTGTTACTGCAATGCAGTCCGGTATTTTTTATAATACACATTTGTTGTGGGCATTAATGTTTTCAACATTTGCAACCATACTTTTACAAGAAGCAAGTGCGCGTATAACTATCCATACACAAATGAATTTAGGCGAAGCTATTGCAAAACAATTTGAAGGAAAGCCTGCAAAAAATTTCGTCCTTTTTTTGATAATCGTAGCCATAATTTTGGGTTGCGCAGCTTACGAAACAGGTAATATTCTGGGTGCAGTTGCAGGCTTGTCGCTGGTTTTTGATTTACCCTCATACATTTACGTTACCGGAATCGGTATTTTTGCCTTAATGATTTTTGCGTTCAAAGCAGTTCACGTCATTGCCAAGATTCTGGGCGGAGTTGTTTTTCTGATGGGATTTGCGTTCATTTACTTGGCAATGTCTCTCGAACCTGATTGGGGCGATGTGTTACGAAACAGTATGATCCCTAATATTCCCGATAATCTGCCAAACCCTTTGGCTCCTTCTGTGGGTGTGCTTATCTTAGCTCTGGTCGGTACAACTGTTGTGCCGTATGATTTGTTCCTCGGCTCGGGTGCATTGGATAAACGCGAAACCGTCAAGGAAATGAGGTTCGGGTTGTTTATAGCAATTATTCTCGGCGGGCTGATTTCCATGTCAATCATCGGTATCGGCGATGCTGTTACTAAAAACATGGATTTTGAAGCGAAAAATAACATTACAATTACCGGATTAGACGATTTATACAAGCTTATTCGCAATTCGCTGGAATACGATATGGGTAATTTTGGCTTGTATCTGTTCGGTTTCGGAATGTTTGCAGCCGGTTTTTCATCTGCAGTTACATCCCCTTTGGCTTCGGCTATTACTGCAAAAAGCTTATTTTCAACAAAAAAAAATGAGCATAAATGGGCAACGAATGCCGGATATTTTAAAATAATAATATTTGGGGTATTGGCAATAGGGCTGTTTTTTGGTTTTATGGGTATCAAACCATTTCCTGCAATTGTGATGGCTCAGGCGTTCAACGGTTTAATTCTGCCTTTGATTGCCGTATTTTTAATCTATGTTGTGAATGATTTTAAAATCATGGGTAAAGGTAATCTGAACAGTATCGGCTCAAATATCATGATGACCATCGTATTATTTATTGCTATATTACTCGGATTCAATCAAATAGCCTCAACAATTATTGAAAATGCAGGAATTAAAACGATAACTGCGGAAAGTATCATTATCCCTATAGCAATACTTTCAGGAATATTGAGTTTGGGAATCATTATGTTAATATACAGAAAGCGTATCAAAGAGCAACGCCTCGCACTTGAAAATACACCTGTTCCCCTATAAAATAATCTCCGCTTAAATCGAAATCCCAGCGCCATTCTTCGGAGTGCGTTCCTTGTGGTATCGGGGCAAATATACGTTCCGATTTCCGAAGAAAGTTTCCGCGCATATCAAAACACTCCTCCGAATAATCTGCTATCAAACAGGATTTCCCTGCCGGCAACATCTTTATATGAGCAGATTCAATTTCGGCAGATATTTTTTTTCGCAACTCAGCTTCAACATTTTTTCGTTCAAAAAACTCCGAAACCATACTGCCCAATTGACTTAACACGTTCGGAGACACATAATAATCTGCGTCTATATCAAGCGGCAATCCAAAATTGCACAAAGTCGGAATATTTGAAAAATTAGATAGTGATTTGCGCTTGTATGCCTCGTATAATTCAGATATACAGCATGTAATATCAGTTTCAAACAGTGTGATATTCTTAAAATTACGTGCTTTTTGTTCAATTTGAGACGGATGTGTAATATCTACCAAAATTAGGTTGTCAAACAATTCAGCAAGTTTTTCAAGCGGAATATCCAAACACCAGCCACTCCCAAGCACCACGCAAATGCCTTTTTTTTTTGATTCAGCAGTTTTTAAAATAAATTCTTTTGTTCGCCCTAAATGATAGTCCCATTGTGATTTTTGCGCCAAATATCTGGTTAACAACCCTTCACGGTCGCTTTTATAGCCCATTTTTCGGATAATACGATTGAAATTACTCATAAAACAATGTGCGAAAACAATGTGCGAAGTTAAATATATAAGCCGATTAAATGAATGTCAAAGATAAAAAAAATCTGTTATAAAGCAGTAAAAATAGGGTGTATTGACAAATAACAAACATAAAATCAGAGGTGCTTTATAAATTAAATGAAAAAAAAAGTAAAAAATCTTTTTAATGATTGAAAACATTGTTAGCTTTGCAGTTCAAAATGGATTGTATAAATGTTTTTAATATTAATGAGAATTATGAGGAAAACTGTTATTCTTTTATCGGTTCTGGCTTTAGTAGCTGTTTCGATAAGCGGTTGTAGCGAGCTAAAAAAAATGATTAAAAATGCAAATCAAGTGCAGTATAAAACTACACCAAACCCGCTTGAAATGCATGCCGACAGCGTCCCGGTGGATGTTACGGTTACGTTCCCGCCTAAATACTTCGGAAAAAAAGTAAAATTGGTCATTTCTCCCTTTTTGAAGGCAGATGACGGAAGTAAGGAAATTCGCTTTAAAGAACAAACAGTTCAAGGCGAAAAATTCCAAGACAACAACAAAAATATCAGCTATGAAGATGGCGGCTCCTACTCTTTTAAGGATAAAATATCCTACGAAGATGCTTTGCGTATGTCCGATTTGGAATTACGTTTTCAGATTTCGACCGAGAAAGGACAATCTGCAAGTTTGGTTACCGTAAAAATTGCCGACGGCATAATAACGACACCAGAATTAGTTGAGAAAGGAATGGTTGTGGATAACGGAAGTAAAACAGGCAAATTAGTTACTCCGACTATCCCGAAACCGGCAACAAGCCCTTCTGAAACTTCGGTAGAGATTTATTTCCCGATGCAAAACGCCGGAGTTAAGGATTCTGAAATGAACAAAAAAGAAATCAAGGACTTCATGACAGCAGTATCTACAGTTGCAGCCGACCCATCTAAAACCGTAAAAGGCATTAAGATAGCAAGTTATGCTTCTCCGGACGGTCCTGAAGACATCAATGCAGAGTTGGTTTCCGACCGCGGAAAAAACACGATTTCTGCCCTTGATAAAAAAATCAAAAAAGATAAAATAGCTGCTCTCGACGGAAAGGCAATAACTTCAACCGAGACAACTCCGACAGAAGACTGGGATGGTTTCAAAAAATTGGTTGAAGCCTCAACAATGTCTGACAAAGATTTGATACTTCGTGTGTTATCTATGCACTCCGACCCGATTAAACGAGAACAAGAAATAAAAAAACTTGCCGCTGTTTACAAAGAATTGGCAAAAGATATTCTCCCGCTTCTCCGTCGTTCACGTATCAAATTTGAATTTCAGGACAAAGCACGAACAGAAAGCGAATTGATTTCTATGGGAAAATCTGCCCCAAAAGATTTGAGCCAAGATGAATTGTTCTTTGCTTGCACAAAAGCTCCGGCGAACGAACAAGTTACTTTATACAAAAACTACACAAGCTCATATCCGAATGACTGGAAAGGTTGGAACAACCTCGGTGCAGCTTATGCAAAAGCCGGTAACATGTCAGAAGCAAAAAAATCGTTTGAAAAAGTGCTTTCTTTAAATTCAACCAATCCTCCCGCATACAATAACTTAGGTGTTTTGAAATTAGCAGAAGGCGATTACGACGGTGCTTGGGAAATGCTTACAAAAGCAGAAGAAAACGGTTGCAAAGATGCAGCTCTCGGATACAACATGGGTATTATCTTAATTAAACGAGGCGAATATTCAGATGCTGTAATCAAATTTGGTTCGGAAAACACGTTCAATAAAGCTCTTGCTGAAACTCTTGCAGGCGAAAATACCGCAGCAATCAATACATTAAACGCAATGAGCAGCAGTAACGAAGCCGTGTATTACTATCTGAAAGCTGTTACCGCAGCCAAAGAAAGTAACGAAGAAGATGTTTACGAAAACTTGAAAGTAGCAACATCAAAAGATGCACGTTTGAAAGAATATGCAACTCGAGATATGGAATTCAGAAAGTTTTTCGACAAATCAGATTTCAAAAGTATTGTTGAATAAATAATCTTAATCTGAAGCTAATGAGCTTGCTTAAAAGTGTCAGATTTTCTTAATATTTAATCCTTCACTCACCTTACAGAAAAGACCGCTACAAAGCGGTCTTTTTTTAAATGATACAGTCATAAAATTTTGATAATGAACTGCATGCAGACTTATCTTTAAATTTTTCATATCAAAAAATAGTTGATATTCGTTGTGTTAAATTATTGTGTTAATGTACAATATGTATGTAAAAAATTCAACTCGGAATCAAGCAATTCATTTTTGAAATTTTATTCATACGCACCCATTTTGAGCATCGAGATCTCTTGTTCGGTAAGGAATCTCCATTTCCCGCGAGCGAGGTTCTTTTTTGTTAATCCGGCAAAATACACTCTGTCGAGCTTGCGAACTTTGTAACCTAAATGTTCAAACATTCGACGCACAACTCGATTTTGCCCCGTGTGAAGTTCCACACCGACCTCTGTTTTATCGTCCGGCAAGGCATAATGTGCAACATCAAATTTGATAAACTCATCGTCTAACTGCACTCCTGTCGTCAAAGCTCTCAGATGCTCGGCAGATACATTTTTGTCCAAAAATACATGGTAGATTTTCTTTTTATTGTAAGACGGATGCGTCAATTTTTTTGTCAAATCGCCATCGTTCGTAATGAGTAAAACGCCGGTTGTACTGCGGTCTAAACGTCCTACGGGATAAACTTTTTCGTGCACAGCATTGCCCAAAATATCCAGTACCGTTTTGCGTTCATGCGTGTCGGTTACGGTGGTTATTGCATCTTTTGGCTTATTCATCAAAATATACACTAATTTTTCGGTGCGTAGGGCTTTTCCGTTAAATTTCACAATATCTGTCCTTAATACCTTCGAGCCAAGTTCGGTAACAAGCACCCCGTTAACCGTTACCAAACCCGTGCTGATGTATGTATCAGCCTCGCGCCGCGAACAAATGCCTGCATCAGCAATAAATTTATTCAAACGAATCGAATCGTCTTTCTTTTTTCGGGTTGAAATGCGTTCGCTATTCGTTTTTTCGGAACCCAAACTCCTACCCTCTTTTCGTGCGATTTTTTTACCTGTCGAAGCATCTCCTTCATACTGTTTGTCTGTTTTCTTTACTAACAATTTTGTTGATACAGGTCGTTTTTTTTCAATATTTTCGGAGTTACTTGTTGTTTTTGGTTGTCTGACAATTTTTTTAGAAATGGTTTTGTCTGAGTCGAAAGATTTTTCCGATTTCTTAAACGGTTGTTTTGTGTCCGATTTTTTTGCGAATGTTTTTTTTGTTCGGGAACTTCCCGCATTTCTTTTTTCCATGATTTTCTAAGAAGACTATTACTTGTGAAGATATTGTAAAACAAAAATCAAACACCTAAAATTTTAAAATGTTTGCATTGCTATGCTTTACAGAAGTTATACGAACGACAAATAGTGTTCGATTGAAACTGTCTGCAAAAATATCTTTTTTTTCTGATATTGTTTCAAATAAATTTTTCTATTTTTACAGATTGAAAATTTTGAAAATATGACCGCTAATATTTTGATTGCACTTGTAGTTGCATTAGGTTTGATTTTATTGATTTTTAAATTTGCTGCCAAAACCGTTGTGAAGGTAGTCGGACTACTTTTAGTCTTGGGTATTGCGTTGCTTTATATTTTTTTGTTTGCCGGAAATTCAGATAAAGATTTGAAATTTTCGCAAGTTCTTACCGAATATACCATTGATGACCTGCACGGAGCCTATTGCAAAGATACTGCGAACAAAGCAGATTCGTTAAAATGTGTCTGCATTATTCAACCTTTACATGATGATTTACATTCCAGATTTAACGATTCGGAGATAGAACAAATGCGAAAAAAAAGAATCAAATTTGCTGCCGAACTTGTAAAATCTTATCAAAATAAAAAAGACGTCGTAAAACAAAAACTTAAAGAAAACAAAGCCGAAGGCTTGCTTGATGAGTTTAAAGACGACATCATCAATCGCCGATTCGACAAAAAATAGACTTGAAAAAAGGCTCATTCATTGTTTGTCAGGACAATAAAACTGCTCTTATCATGTATGCAAAAGAAAATTATTATAAAATCTCAAGGAGACCCGCAAATCATAAAACAACTTGCAGATGAGTTGAGTATAGATGAAATATCGGCAAATTTATTAACCCAACGCAGTGTAAAAACGTTTGAGGATGCGCGTTCTTTTTTTAGACCCGAACTCGACGATTTACACGACCCGTATCAGATGAAAGATATGGACAAAGCGGTGGCTCGCTTAGATAAAGCTCGGACGCAAAACGAGCGTATTTTGGTGTACGGAGACTATGACGTGGACGGGACTACATCCGTAGCATTGGTGTATTCTTTTTTGAAAGAAATACACTCAAATATTGACTTTTATGTACCGAACAGATACAAAGAAGGTTATGGAATTTCAAAACAAGGCATAGATTATGCGGCAGATACAGACACAAGCCTAATTATAGCCTTAGATTGCGGTATAAAAGCCGTTGAAAAAGTGCTGTATGCAAAACAAAAAGGGATAGAATTTATCATTTGCGACCATCACACTCCCGGAGACGAACTCCCGGCGGCAGTTGCAGTTCTTGACCCCAAACGCCCCGATTGTCCGTATCCGTTCAAAGAACTCTCAGGCTGCGGAGTGGGTTTCAAATTCATGCAGGCATACTCACACAGGAACAGCATTCCTTTTGAAAATCTAACAAATTACCTTGATTTGGTGGTTATCAGTATAGCCTCAGACATCGTTCCGATTATCGGAGAAAACAGAACCTTGGCTTATTTCGGACTGATTAAGTTAAACGAAAATCCGCTAATCGGAATAAAAGCGATTAAGAAAATCGCGGGGATTGAAGGTAAAGACCTCACAATCTCCGACTGTGTCTTCCGTATCGGACCTCGAATAAATGCAGCCGGACGCGTCCAAAGCGGCTCGGAAGCCGTAAAACTTTTGATTGCTTCGGAGTACAAAAAAGCCTACGAACAAGCTCTCCAAATAGATGAATACAATACCGACCGAAAAAATTTAGACCAAACCATCACACACGAAGCCCTCCGACTGATTGGAAACAGTGCTGAGCTGCGAAATAGAATGGCAACTGTAATTTACAATAAAGACTGGCACAAAGGTGTTGTCGGTATTGTCGCATCTCGCTTGACGGAGACCTATTATCGCCCGACTATTGTTCTGACTGAATCAAACGGCTTTGTTACAGGTTCTGCGCGGTCGGTTGCCGATTTTGATTTGTATGCAGCCATCGAGTCATGTCGAGATTTGCTCGAAAATTTCGGCGGTCATAAATACGCTGCCGGATTGACGATTAAGCACGAAAATTTAGATGAATTTATCAATAGATTCGAAACTTTTGTCTGTAAAAATATTTCTGAAGAGCAACAAATACCTGTGGTTGAAGCAGATGTAAAAATTACGTTCGCCGATATAACACCTAAGTTTTATAAAACATTAAACCAATTCGCACCTTTCGGACCGGGCAATATGACCCCTGTATTTGTCTCCGAGCATGTGCGCGATACCGGTAGAACAACCTCCGTAGGACAATCTCACGAACATTTAAAAGTAAACTTTACTGACCAAACCGGCGTTGAAATATCCGGAATCGGATTTTCCATGGCGCATTATCTAAAAAAAATACGGACGCATGATTCATTTACAGTGAGTTATAGTATTGAAGAAAATATTTTTCGAGGTGTAAGCAGCCTTCAAGCCAGAATAAGAGAAATTAATTTTAAAAAATCTGAATAAAAAACACAATAATAGTTTTGATATTTGTGTAAAAATAGATACCTTTGCGTTCCAAAATATTAAAAAACGAGTCTTTAGCTCAGTTGGTTTAGAGCACTTGCTCGACAAGCAAGGGG